>DASTKM010000181.1:0-3366 GCA_035715885.1 Rubrobacter sp. | reverse complement strand
GTGATCTCCGAGACCACAGTAGGTCCGACACTCGGCCTGAGTTCCCTGAAGAGCGGGCTTCTGGCCTCGCTCGTCGGGTTCGGGCTCGTGCTTCTGTTGCTGCTCGTGATCTACAGAGCGCTAGGCATCGTCGCCGATGTGGCTCTGCTCATCTACGCGTTTCTGTTGTGGGGTCTGATCGTGATCATCCCCATCACGGTGACGCTGCCGGGGATCGCAGGCATCGTGCTCTCCATCGGGGTCGCCGCCGATGCCAACGTCGTCATCTTCGAGCGCATCAAGGAGGAGATTAGGCGTGGCAAGACGCCGCGAAGCGCGATCCAGGCCGGCTACGACAAAGGCTTCAGGGCGATTCTGGACGGCAACGTAACAACCCTCATTACGGCGTTCATCCTGTTCGCGCTCTCCAGTGGATCGGTCAGGGGCTTCGCCGTGCTGCTCGCTATGGGGGTCGTGCTCTCGATGTTCACGGCCATCGTGATCACACGCGCACTCCTCGGGTTGCTCTCTGACCGCGGCATCCACCTCTCGCCCGCCCTGATGGGGGTCTCCAAGGCAAGTATCTCCGCGACGCAACAGGCCAGGGTGAGGTAGGCGTGTTCGAGAAGGTAGACTTCGTCGGCGGCTGGAAGCTGTATTTCTCGATCTCAGCCGTTTTGCTGATTGCAGGGGCAGTAGCCATAGCGCTGGGCGGCCTCAACTTCGGGATAGACTTCCAGGGCGGGTCGCAGTTCACCGTCGCCAACGCAGAGCGCCAGCTCAGCGACGAGCAGGTGCGCGCCGCGCTGCCAGAGGACCTTGCAGGGGAATCCGTCGTCACTACCCTGGGGCAGGATGGCTACGAGGTGCGCACTCCGGTCATAAGCTCTCAGGAGGAGCAGAGCCAGGTACGCGAATCCCTGAGCCGGGCGTTCGGGGGGGAGGTAAGCGTCACGACCGTTAGCCCCGCGTTCGGCCAGCAGCTCAGAAACCAGGCGTTGCAGGCCGTGGTGGCCGCGCTGATCATAATCGTGGTCTTTATCAGCTTCCGGTTCGAGTTCGCCTTCGCCCTCGCCGCGATGGCCGCACTCGTTCACGACATACTGATGACCGTAGGTTTCTACGCCATCGTAGGCAGGGAGGTCAGCCTGATTACCGTCGTCGCCGTCCTCACGGTGCTCGGGTATTCCATCTACGACACCATAATCATCTTCGACAGGATCAGGGAGAACGCCCCTACCGTCGGCTACAACAGGCGCCGCTTCGACGAGATGATAAACCGCTCCATCCGCCAGGTCGTTAGGCGTTCGATCTACACATCCATCTTCACCCTGATCCCGATAACCGCTCTCCTGATCTTCGGGGAAGCGACCCTGAGCGACTTCGCCTTCGCCCTTCTTGTCGGCATCGTCGCAGGGACCTACAGCTCCATCTTCATCGCCTCACCTGTACTTTCGCTCTACAAAGCCTGGCGCGCCGGCAAGCTCCAGGCCGCGCGCTCTACCTAGCGGCGTGGCCACACGGCTTGCGCCTTCGTTATCATGTAGGAAGTAAACCCGCTACTCTGGAGGTAGTTATGCGCGGAACGGTTGGCGAGACGTTGGAGCGTTTGATCCTGTTGCAGATAGGCGCCGCTGCTGCGACGCGGGACAAGGTGCAGGAGATCGTGGACTCTCTCATCGAGCAGGGTCGCGTGGAGCGCGAACAGGGCCGCACGGTGGTCAACGACGTGATGAACCGCGCCCGAGAGCGCTCGACTGGGGCGCGATCGCTGGTCGACGCCTCTTTGCAGCAGGGTCTCAGGAGAGGAGGGCTTCCGACAAGGGAGGACTATGAGGACCTTCTCTTCCGCATCGAGCAACTCGAGCACAGGGTGAGGATGCTCGAAGACCGTCCCGCGGCGCCTCCTCCGCCTGCAGGCGAACCTGAGTCCCCGCCCGAACGCGGCGATGCTCCCGAGACGCCGCCGGGACTGTAGCAGAAGGATCCGCGCGTGGCGAATGGAGGGATCTCCCGGGCCGCCCCGTCGGGGAACCTCAGGCGCTTCTCCCAGATCAGCCGCGTTCTGGTGCGCCATGGTTTCGGCTTCGTCTTCGACGTCAGACGGGACAGGAGGGAGAAGAAGGGCCTGCAGGAGTTTCTCGCGCCCAACTTCGGTGTCAGATTGCGGCGCACCCTCGACGACCTGGGACCGACCTTCGTCAAGTTCGGGCAGGTTCTCTCCACACGCTCGGACATACTCCCTGAAGGAGTACTCTCCGAGCTCGAGAAGCTCCAGGACACCGCTACGCCCATGCCGGCAGGGGTCGCCCAGGAGATAATCGAGGGTGAGCTCGGGGCTCCCGTCGATGAGTTGTTCGCCTCTTTCGACCCTGTGCCGCTCGGCTCGGCGAGCATCGGGCAGGTCCACAGGGCCGTGCTGCGTGGCGGGGAGAGTGTGGCTATCAAGGTGCAGCGGCCCGAGGCGCCGGGCAGGGTGGAGAGCGACCTCGAGCTCATGCGTGACTTCGCCGCCTTGCTCGACCGGAGGTTCGGGCGCAGGCTCTTTGTAGACGTGCGCAGCCTTGTGGCCGAGTTCGAGGTCGTCATAAGGCGCGAGCTGGATTACTCACAAGAGGCCGAGAATGCCCGCCGCTTCGCCGCCAACTTCGCGGGAACGCAGGTTATTATCCCTGGGGTCTACCTGGAGATCTCCACCTCGAGGGTGCTGACTGAGGAGTACATCGAGGGGACCAGGTTCAGGGACATTCGTCCGCTCGTGCTCACTCCCTCTGAGCGGAGGCGCGTGGCCTCCATGGGGGCAGAGGCGATCTTCAAGATGGCCTTCGAGGACGGGTTCTTCCACGGGGACCCCCACCCTAGCAACCTGCTCCTGACACCGACGGGGGACCTCGCCCTGCTAGATTTCGGCATGGTCGGCTACATGAGCCAGGGCGACATCGAGGCGCTCTCGAGGCTGTTTATAGCCGTGGTACAGCGTGACGCCGCCTCCGCCCTGCTGGCCCTCGAACGGCTCGGCGTACGCTACGCGACCGAGGTGCGCAGCGACCTCATCAGGGACCTGCGGGAGTTCCTCAACAAGTACTCCGGGCTCTCCGTGGGCGAAGTCACCCTGGGCCAGGCGCTCTCAGAGCTCGTAGCGCTCGCGCGTCGCTACAGGCTCAGGATGCCGCCCGTCTTCCCCCTGCTCACCAAGGCGCTCGTGACCGCAGAAGGACTCGCCCGCTCCATAGACCCCACCATCAACGTCTACGAGGTCGCCAGGCCCTACGCACAGAGGCTCCTCTCCGGACGCTACAGTCCAGAGGCCGTGATCGAGGTCGCCGAGGAGCGCGCCCTGGAGTACGCCCGCTACTTCGAGGACTATCCCGAGCAGATCAGGCTGCT
>DASTKM010000180.1:0-3500 GCA_035715885.1 Rubrobacter sp. | reverse complement strand
TCCTCCGCGTTTCGTCTGCTCTGTCTACCTGCGAAGAGGCTCGCGGCACGCGAGAAAGAGCCGTTTCGCCTCTGTCGGTCGCCAGGCTAGTGTATCAAACTGTTGCTTATCTGCGAGCCGCCCTCTCCCTGCGTTCGCTCGACTGGGGGGTCTCCGCCTGGGAGGACTCCTTTTTCGGGGCCATGACCATTACCATGTTGCGCCCGTCCAGGTTGGGCTGGCTCTCTATGCGACCGAGTCCGTCGAGGTCGCTCGCGAGCCTCCTCAGAAGTCTCTCTCCGAGCTCGGGATGCTGCACCTCGCGCCCGCGGAACATGATCGTGACCTTCACTTTGTCGCCGCCTCGAAGAAAGCGTTCGACGTGGCCGCGTTTGGTGTTGAAGTCGTGGTCGCCTATCTTGGGCCTGAGCTTTATCTCCCGCACGTTGACGTTGACCTGCTTCTTGCGGGCCGCCTTGCGGGCCTGCTCTTTCTGGTACTTGAACTTGCCATAGTCCATCATTCGGACCACGGGGGGGTTGGCATTCGGGGCTACCTCCACGAGGTCGAGGTCGGCTCTCTCACTATAATCCATGGCCTCGCGGATGTGCTTGATGCCAAGCTGTTCGCCGTCGGCCGAGATCAAACGCACCTCGCGCGCCCGGATCTGACCGTTTATTCGGGGCTCTTCTTCAGTCGCTACTGCGCACCACTCCTCTCGAAAGCGAGATTACGGGGCCGTTCGTCCACCTCGGACGATAAATCTGCTCGTGCGTCGGACGGACGCGGACCCCAACTACAGGCGTGATTATACCGCGGTCCCGAGCCTCGTGTCTATGCACCACTACCCGCGAGAGCGGACCTCGCGGGAGACGGCCTCTACGAAGTCAACCAGCGCCATCTCTTGCTGTTGCTTCTCCCCGCGCCGTCGCACGTTGACGCTACCCTCCTCGGCCTCCCTGTCTCCGACTATCAGGAGGTAGGGGATCTTCTGCCGCGAGTTGTCTCTGATCTTCTTCTGCATGCTGTTCTGCGAGTCGTCCACCTCGACCCGCAGATCTCTCTCGGCGAGCTGCACCTGAACCCCGCGGGCGTAGTCCAGGTGCCTGTCGGCTATGGGGATAACTACAGCCTGAACAGGGGAGAGCCAGACGGGGAACGCGCCAGCGAAGTGCTCGATCAGCACCGCCATGAACCTCTCTGTGGAACCGGTGACGGCCCTGTGCAAGAGCACGGGCGTATGCGCCTTGCCGTCCTCGCCGATGTACTCACAACCTAGCCTGGCAGGCTGGATGAAGTCCACCTGGATCGTGGAGAGCTGCCACTCACGTCCCAGCACGTCCTTGGCCAAAAAGTCGGCCTTCGGCCCGTAGAAGGCCGCCTCCCCGGCCTCTTCGTGGTAGGCGATGGCGGCCGTATCGAGAGCCTCGCGCAGCTCCTTCTCGGCCCGCGACCACTTGGCGTCGTCAGCCACGTACTTGGCCACGTCCTGGTCGCGCAAAGAGAGCTGAACCCGGTAGTCGGCGAACCCGTAGGTATCGAGGACTTCCCGCACGATCTCCAGTGCCCGGGCGAATTCGTCCTGGATCTGATCCTCCGTACAGAACACGTGCGCGTCGTCCTGGGTCAGGCTACGCACCCGGGTGAGCCCTGTGAGCTCCCCGCTCTTCTCGTAGCGGTACAGCGTCGCGAACTCCGCGTACCTGAGTGGGAGATCGCGGTACGAGTGAGACCTGGAGTTGTAGAGCGTCATGTGGCTTGGGCAGTTCATGGGCTTGAGTCTGTAACGCGTTTCGCCGTCGATCATTGGTGGGAACATCGACTCCCTGTAGTGCTCCAGATGTCCCGACTTCGCAAACAGGGCCTCGTTGACCAGGTGCCCGGTCCACACGTGCTCGTAGCCGTGGCTCGTCTGGACCTCGCGCACGTAATCTTCCATGAGGTGACGCATCATCTCCCCTTTGGGCAAGAAGAGCGGGATACCGGCACCTGTATCGGGCGAGAACGTGAACAGATCGAGGTCCTTGCCGATCTTGCGGTGGTCCCTCGCCCTCGCCTCATCGAGGCGCCTGAGGTAAGCTTTGAGTTCCTTCTCCGTTGGCCATGCCGTACCGTAGACGCGGGTGAGCATCGGGTTCTTCTCGTCGCCCCGCCAGTAGGCTCCAGCTATGTTCTGCAGCCTGAAGGCGCCGAGCCTGCCCGTGCTAGGGACGTGCGGGCCGCGGCACAAATCGAAAAAATCTCCCTGTTTGTAGATCGAGATCTCACCGTCTTCCAGACCCTCGATGAGCTCCGTCTTGTACGGGTTGTCCTGGTAGAGATCCTCGGCCTCGGCCTTGGAGACATCCTCGCGCTGTATCGGAAGGTCCCGCGCGACGATCTCATGCATCCGCTCCTCGATGCGCGGCAGATCCTCGTCCGTGAGGCGTCCCTCTACCTCGATGTCGTAATAGAAGCCGTTCTCTACAGGCGGGCCGATAGTCAGCTTGCTCCCTGGATAGAGCTCTACGATAGCCTGCGCCATCGCATGCGCAGTCGAATGCCGCAAGACCTCGAGGCCCTCGGGTGAGTCAATGGTAACGACCTCGAAATCTCCCCCACCGTTCAGCGGGGCATCGAGGTCGATGAGCTCTCCATCCAGCTTCGCGACCACCGCGTCCCGGGCGAGGCGTTTACCTATCTTCTCGGCGACGTCCCGGGCCTTCTCGCCCGGCTCTATCTCCAGTTGTTTACCGTCGGGTAGCTTGACGGAGGCCATTTGTGCACCTTTCTTGCCAATGGTGGGTGAGAGAAATCGGGTAGCAACTAGGTAGTTCGACGCAGCGCGCCGGTGGAATCCGCGCAGCGTGGTGGGCGATAGTGAGGTCGAACCACTGACCTCTTCCGCGTCAAAGATGTGTAATGCTTTTCCATACCTTTCCTAAGTTTACACAATCCTGGCTAATTGCGGGATATTCCGGACTTGGGTTCTCTCGTTATGGACCTTGGTGCTCCGGTTCTGCCCGAGGATAACTCACAGTTCTGACACGCGCGACGGTATATGTCTATCCACCTTCACATCATGTGGTGACGAAGCTACACGGCGACTAAACATTCTCGGTGCGTGGCCGTCCCCTGAGCTACACACTGTCCTCAAGGGCGCATGCGGATTTCGGAGAATCTACCTTCTACGAGGTTGGGCGAACGAGGCCCAGAGAAAGGGCCGGGGTTGCTCACCCCGGCCCCGGGAGAGCGTCGGCTTGGAGGCGGACCTGATAAGACCTAAAGAGGTCTCATAGGACCTTCGGTGCCCTCCTACCTCACCTTTTCCTCTCACAGCCCTTCAGCCGGTCCTTGGAGTCCACATAGCACGTGTCGGTACCTCTGCCGCCATAGACCAGGTCCCTGAAGCCGCCCTCACTGTAGATAACGTCGTTGCCCCGACCGCCGTATTGCTTATCGTTGTCGTCACCACCGCGTATCTTGTCGGCGCCCCGATAGCCCAAAACCACGTCGTCGCCCCCCCATGAGTTGATGTGGTC
>DASTKM010000179.1:0-5021 GCA_035715885.1 Rubrobacter sp. | reverse complement strand
ACGTAGGCTTCGAGCCAGCGGCGAAGATGTTCGGCCTCGCTTACGAGCATCCCGGCACGATCGAGGACTTCGTCGAAGCGTACGGCTCCGCGTGTTCCCGCGGCTCCTCGACTCTGATCGAAATAGATACCGACCGCAAGGAGAACGTGTCGGTGCACCGCAGATTACTCCAAGAGGTGGCGGACCGGGTAGCGAAGGCGTGATGGGCGCTGCTCTGATCATACGATGTGCGCATGCCGGATAATCTGAACCATGAGGTCTCGGGCGACCGCCTGTCTCCCACGATCCTCTTCCTGCACGGCTTTATGGGTTCGTCCGCTGACTGGCGAGGGGCCATAGCGGCGCTTGGATACCGATATTTCTGCATCGCCGTGGATCTGCCGGGGCACGGCGCATCGTTGGGAATGCCGCCTGATACGTATACGATCGAGGGTGCAACACGGACGGTGATCGGTATCCTGGACGAACTCGAGCGCGTCCGTACCGTAATCGCCGGTTACTCTATGGGCGGACGGCTGGCATTGTATCTGGCCCTGCGTTACCCGGAACGGTGCGCGGGGCTCTTCCTCGAATCAGCCTCGCCCGGCCTGGAGAGCGCCGGTGAGCGAGCAGCGCGCCGCGCAGCGGATGAGGCGAAGGCAGGTCGTCTGGAATCGGGAGACTTCGAGGCGTTTCTTCAGGACTGGTACCGCCAGCCGCTCTTCGCGTCTCTGGCACGGGACGAGAACCTGCTCCGTCGGACCGTCGAGGCGCGGCGGCGCAACGATCCTGCAGAGCTGGCGCGCTCATTGCGGGGGATGGGGACCGGGAGCCAACCGTCGTTGTGGGGAGAGCTGGAAGGTCTCGCCGTGCCGGCGCTCGCCGTCGCCGGAGGGCTGGATGAGAAATACGCCGGGATCTCATCGCGCATGGCGAGCATCAACCCGCGAATAGAATCCGCAATCGTCCCCGGAGCGGGACATAGCGTGCACGCCGAGACCCCGGCGGGATACACCTCCTTGCTCGGGCGTTTTGTGGGTGGACTATCGTTTGCTCTGGGTGAGACTGAACCAGTTCCCTGAGTTATCTTTCACGATGGCCTCTGTGCCGTAGAACCGTTCCTGGGGTGGGGACACGAACTCGACACCCTGGCTGCTCAAGCGCTCGTAGTCGCTTTGGATGTCATCCGTCTCGAATACACCGATGCCGAAGGCCCCTCTCTCGACCATCGCCCTCATCTCTTCCGCCGTCTCCGCGTCAAACATAGGGCCGGCGGTTACCTGGGCCAGGATCAGCTCGAGGTCGGGCTGACCTTTCGGGTTCAACGTCAGCCAGCGAAGACCAGAGTCGTCCATGGGCATGTCGGTATTGACCTCGAAGCCCAGAATGTCGCGGTAGAACGCGAGGGCTTCTTCCTGGTCGATCACGTAGATCGTAGAGTGGCTCTGGCGTTGAATCACGGCTTACCTCCCTGTCTAGGTGCTCTGGCCCGAAGATACCATCGTCTCTAGCCTCCCAGCTTCTCGAATATTGCGCTCTTCTTGAGTCCCGTACAACATGGTGAAAAAGCACGAAGGAACGAACAGCGTCCTGACCGTAGACGGAACAGAGATCGTCGAGCGAGCGTAGCGCCTGTACTCGGAGGGAGATAGACCCACGCGATACGCGAACAGGTTACTGAAGCTGCCCAGGCTGGAGAAGCCAACCTCGAAGCAGGCTTCGGTAACGTTGTGACTCCCTCTCGCCAGCAGCGTCTTCGCCCTCTCCATGCGCAGCCGCGTCAGGAACTCGTGCGGTGTCTCCCCGTAGGCCCGCTTGTAGACGCGCAGGAAGTGATAGGGGGATAGGTTAGCCCTGGCCGCGACGTCCGGGAGAGAGACGGGATGACTGTAGGCGTGGCGCATGAACTCCCTGGCCTGGGTGAGGCTCCTGTGCGTCTGAGGGTGCATGTAGAGAGAGTACATGACGTAGTCTGGGAAGCAACGGCGTTATTGGAGAGGAGCTCTTGCGATGAAGAACCTCGATGAGGGGTGTCTAGATCCCATATAATCGGCTACATGACAAACCTACAGTGGGAATCGGCCGGGAAATTCGAAGACATCAGGTACGAGAAGGCGGATGGTATCGCGAAGATCACCATAAACCGCCCCGAGGTGAGGAACGCTTTTCGTCCGCTGACGGTCATCGAGATGCAGAGGGCTCTCGAAGACGCCCGCGAGGACCACGAGACCGGGGTCATCATCCTGACGGGAGAGGGGCCTGACGCTTTCTGTTCCGGGGGGGACCAGAAGGTACGAGGAGACGCCGGATACCTGGAAGACCCGGACTCGCCCCGTCGCACCCCGGGAGGAGAGTCCGTAGGGCGCTTCCACGTCACGGATCTGCACGTCCAGATCCGGCGCTGCCCCAAGCCCGTCGTCGCGATGGTGGCAGGGTACGCCGTCGGCGGAGGCCACGTCCTGCACGTGGTGTGCGACCTCACCATCGCCGCCGACAACGCGAAGTTCGGGCAAGTCGGTCCGAAAGTCGGCAGCTTCGACGGCGGTTTTGGTGCTTCTGTACTCGCCAGCCTCATCGGCCCGAAGAAGGCGAAGGAAATGTGGTTCCTCTGCAGGATGTACTCGGCCGAGGAGGCGCTACAGATGGGACTAGTCAACGAGGTCGTGCCGCTCGCCACACTCGAGGAGGAGACCGTCTGCTGGTGTAGGGAGATGCTGGACCGCTCACCTTTCGCGCTGCGCCTCCTGAAGGCGAGCTTCCACGCCCACGAGGACGGCTATGCCGGCATCCAGCAGCTCGCCCACGACGCTAACCTACTCTTCTACGGCAGCGAGGAGGCACAGGAAGGCCGCGACGCCTACAAGGAGAAACGCAGACCCGACTTCTCGAGGTTTCCCCACCGTCCCTGACCACACCCCCGGCGTATTCATCAAGAGGCTACCCCGTGCACAGCCTGATACCTGGCCTGTGCAAAGCTCAGCCCTTCCGCAAGCCGCTTCGAGGCGGAGCTTCGCCTACTGCTTCGGCCCTCGGAGCTGCCAGATGGCTAGATCCGATCACCGCCACAAGTACCACGATTAGCAGCCCTGCTAACACCAGCGCGGGCACGAGGAGGCCGACAAAGCCGACAGCGACGCAGGCCAGCGTCCCGAAGAGCTTCGTTTTGTACACCAACCCCGTTAGCCTGTAGCCGAAGAGGGTATGGGCGAAGAGGTACACGGCCGGCCCAGCCGCCACCGTGGCGACCTCGTAGGGAGGCAGTGTCTCCGTCGGGTGGGCGATCACCAGCTCGTCTCCCACCGCGGAGAGGATGATCCCGGCGACGAACACCACGTGCAGATAGGTGTAGGCGTCTCTGGCGAGGATAGTTCTGTTCTCGGAGACCTCGAGGTAGTGTGCTCCTAGATTCGCCACGGACGAGAAGTACAGCCACCAGAGGGCCGCGGACGCCAGGAAGGCCATGATGAAGGCAATGATCCTCGCCGCGTCGAGTTCGAGGTCGGAGGTGGTCGCGCCGGTTATGACGATGGACTCGCCGAGAGCGAGGATGATGAACAGGCCGAAGCGCTCGGCGAAGTGCTCCGTTCCCACGTTCCAGGTGGCGGGCGCGAGGCGCCGCCGGCCCGGTATCCAGTAAGTCACGAGCGGCGCGCTGTAGTCGAGCGCGAGCGCGACCAGCCAGAGCAGTATGCGTTCCTGACCGTCTAGCATGGCGCCTGCCACCCAAAGCGCGCCAACAACCATAAACCAAATGAGGATGTGTGCAGCACGCTCGCGTTCGACCGTCCCGCGATCCGCCGCCGCGAAAGTCAGGAAGGAGTGCCTGCCTATCTGTATGGCGACATACGACCCGGCAAACAGTAGCGCGTGCGCCTCGAAAGCCTGCGGTATCGCCACCGCCATGAGAAGGCTGACGAGCATCAGGGCCAGGAGCAGCAGACGGACAGGTACGGTCTCGGTATCCAGTTCGTTAGTGGTCCAGGTCGTGTAGTTCCACGACCAGTACACCGCGAGAAGAGCTATCAGGGACTGCAGGACGCCGGCCCACGACAGGTGCTCGAGCAGGAGGTGGGAGACCTGCGTGATCGCGAATACGAACACGAGGTCGTAGAAGAGCTCGAGGGTCGAAGCCCTCTGGCTCGCCCCATCAGTCAGCCGCCGCCTCACATGTCCCACGAGAGCAGTCTAACCACGTTAGGGACGATCTGCCCCGGCCGCCATAGTCAGGTCCCGAAAGCGCGACGGGCGAGGCTGTCCTTCGTGTCATTCCACTCTTGCGAATACGGAAGCACACCTCTTTTGTGCACCCGTTCACGACAGGTGTCAATATGACGACCAGATGACACCTTTATGATGTCAGGAGTTACCGGGATGAAGCTAGCCCGCTTCGACCTCTACCGCTACAGCCTGCCTTTCTCCAGGCCGTTGACGCTAGGGGGCATTACGCTCTTTCAGCGCGAAGGCATCCTCCTGAGACTGTCCGGCGAAGATGGTTCAGAAGGCTGGGGCGAGACCGCTCCGCTTCCGGGCTTCAGCGTGGAGGGTCTGGTCGACGCCACGGCGCAGCTGCGGCGGCTCGCCGCGTCGATAGTAGGCCGTGAGGTCAAGCAGGACTGGGTGGACCCGTACGGAGAGTTTGGTCGTGGGCTGGACCGTGTAGCACCCTCTGTCCGGTTCGGGCTCGAGCTGGCGGTCTGGAACCTGTACGGGGATTCTTCCGGAAGGTCGCTGGCGGCTCTGATGGCGCCCTCTCCGAGGTCCGTGGTACCGGTAAACGGCTTGCTCGCAGGATCCCCCGCCGAAGTACTCGAAGAGGCCCGGAGCATGAGGGACGCGGGTTACAGTTGCATCAAGCTCAAGGTCGGCACAAGGACCGTCGCCGAGGACGCCGCCCTCGTCCATGCGCTGGGTGAGGACCTAGGCGAAGGTATCTCCCTGCGTCTCGACGCGAACCGGGCGTGGGGCTACGAGGAGGCGGCTGAGTTCGTAGGTGGCACGGCGGGGGTACGCTTCGAGTACGTCGAGGAGCCGCTCGCCGATCC
>DASTKM010000178.1:0-7833 GCA_035715885.1 Rubrobacter sp. | reverse complement strand
GTCTCTGGCGTAGATGCCGCGCACGGCGCTTGTGACCGTAACGCTCCCTGGTTTCTGCACTCCCCTCATCGTCATGCACAGATGTTCCGCCTCGACGACGAAGATGGCGCCACGAGCGCCCAACCTCTCGTGGATGGCGTCGGCGACCTGGGCGGTAAGACGCTCCTGGAGCTGGGGGCGACGGGCGTAGCCCTCCACCAACCGGGCCAGCTTGGACAAGCCTACGACCTTCCCGTCTGGTATGTAGCCCACGTGGGCCTTGCCGACGAAGGGCATGAGGTGATGTTCGCAGAGTGAATGCAGAGGTATGTCCCGTACGAGAACCATCTCGCGATGTTCTTCTTGAAACCCCATGTCAAGATGCCTGGCCGGGTCATCAGCCAGCCCGGCGAAGAGGGACGCGTAGGCTTCGGCGACGCGGTGCGGCGTGCCTCTGAGTCCTTCCCGTTCCGGGTCTTCGCCTATTGCTATAAGCAACTCTCTGACGGCGCATTCGATCCTGAGCCTGTCCACCCGGTATTTGGAAGAAGATGAACTACGCAAATCCTCGGAGTCTCCCTGTGTCAGCTCCATGGGAAAGGAGAGTTGCTCGTTGGGTGCAGTTCTCCGGTCTCGTAGCGGGAGAAACGGAAAGGTTCCAGCTGTTCCTGCGGCTCGTCCATAAGCTCCTTCGCCACCAGGGCACCGACCCCGATCATCTTGTAGCCGTGGTTGGAGTCGGCGATGACGTAGGCATTGTCCCTGAAGGTGTCGAAGACGGGGAAGCTATCGGGGGTGAAGCACCCGATACCGCCCGAGGGCTCCCTGGAGAACAGGTAGCCCTTCCCCTCGAAGCGCCCGTGGCAGTGCGCCAGCGCCGAGGTCCACATCCTGGCGAAGTCTTCTCCTACCACGAAGTCGGGGCTCTCGGGCCCGTAGGGGTCGACTGCGACCTCACTCGCTGGCCCTTCGACGACGTAGGGAGTTGCCCCGCCCTGTACCCCGTTGAAGTAGAAGTCCGGCTTGTAGTAGATCCCCCAGAGTTCGTCCGTGACGAGCTCGCCGTCTTCGTCGTATAGCGGGGCATCGGTGTCTACGTGGATTACCGGCGGCATGCGACCTTCGTTGTCCGTAAGGAAGCTCGGTTCGACACCGAGCACGCCCTCCCGCAGCGACCAGTACGTCCACATCTCGCGGTCGCGGTACGACTCGCCATCAGGACCCTTGACGGTGATCTTCTCGGGCAGGTCGAGCATCGCCCAGATGTCCCTGACCCACGGGCCGACGGCCACGACGAGGTGCTCGCAGCCGACCGCGCCCCAATCCGTCTGTACGGATCTCACACGTTCGTCTTCCATACTAAATCCGGTAACCCTGACCCCGGTGTGGATCCGCACCCCCTCGGCCTGGGCTTTGGCGGCAAGGGTCCTTACCGAGGCCTTGTTGTTCGCGTACCCGCCGCGGTGCTCGTGCAGGATGCTCGTGATGTTCTCGGCCTGCCAGTCGTGGAAGATGTTCTGCATGTAGGAGCGGCACTCCTCTTCCCCTTCGACGAGAGTAGAGGGGTAGCCGATCGCCTGCTGCTCCTTATAGATCTGCACCACGTCGTGGTGCATCACCTCTGGTGAGATCTGCATGTAGCCGACGGGATGGTAGGCGAACGCTTCCGGGTCCGACTCCCAGATGGAGACAGAATGGGCCATCAGCTTGCGCATCGCTGGCTGGAAGTAATTGTTACGGATCACACCGCAAGCGATCCCCGAGGCCCCTGCGGCGACGCCGGTCTTGTCGAGCACGATCACGTCCTCGCCTGAGCCGCGCCCCCTGGCCTTCAATTCTTTCGCCAGGTGCCAGGCCGTGCTCAGGCCGTGAACCCCGGCCCCGATGACGACGTAAGAGGCTCGCGTGGGTAGCTGCATTTTCTCATCACCTCCGGGCGCCCGCAATTCGTCTGTAGAGAACACATCGATCGCTGTCCTATGCGGCTCGCTCAGAACAACCCCACTATCTCGCCGTCCTCATCTATGTCTATGCCCTCGGCGGCGGGAGAAGCGCTGAGCCCCGGCATCGTGCGCATGTCGCCGCAGATAGGGTAGACGAACCCGGCCCCCACCGACGCCCTGACCTCCCTGACCGGGAGCGTCCAGCCCGTGGGCGCTCCTTTGAGCGATGGATCTGAAGTAATGGAGAGATGCGTCTTGGCCATGCAGACGGGCAACTCGCCGAAGCCGCTGGTCTCGTAGGAGTCGAGCATCCTCGCCGCCTGCGGGTTGTACTCGACGTCTTTCGCCCCGTACACCTTTGTGGCGATGGTCTCGATCTTCTCTCTCAAAGAAACCTCATCAGGGTAGAGGAACCGGAACGAGGTAGGCTCTTCGGCGGCTTCGGCGACCGCCTCGGCGAGCTCCACGGCGCCAGCCCCACCCTCCGAGAAGTGGTTGCATACCGCCACCCGCGCGCCCATCTCCCCTGCGATCTCGCGGATGGCGTCGTATTCCGTCTCGTGGTCTGTGGGGAAGGCGTTGATCGCTACCACCGGAGAGACGCCGTGGAGGCGGATGTTCTCTATCTGCTTCTTTAGGTTGGCGGCGCCGCCATAAACGTCATCGGGGTTCTCCTTTTGCATCTCCTCGGGGAGGGGCTTGCCTGCTTTGACCTCGTGGCGACCAGAGTGGGCCTTGAGCGCCCGCACTGTGGCGACGATCACCGCGGCGTCCGGTTCGAGGCCCGAGTAGCGGCACTTGATGTTGAAGAAGCGCTCGGCGCCCATGTCGGCGCCGAAGCCTGCCTCGGTCACGAGGTAGTCGCCCCCGCGGATACCGACTTCGTCGGCCACGATGGAGGAGTTGCCAGTGGCGATGTTGCCGAAGGGCCCTGCGTGGACCAGGGCAGGCGTGTTCTCCAGGGTCTGCATGAGGTTGGGCTTTATGGCTTCTTTCATGATGACCGTCATGACACCCGCGGCCTTTAGGTCTTCGGCAGTCACGGGACTGCCCTCGGCGTCGGTGCCGACCACGATTCGCCCGAAGCGGCTGCGCATGTCCTGAAGCGAGGTGGAGAGCGAGAGAACCGCCATCACCTCGGAGGCCGCCGTGATATCGAAGCCGGTCTGGCGCGGGACGCCATCGGTCCTGGCGCCAAGCCCCGCGACGATGTGTCTCAGGGCCCTGTCGTTTACGTCCATCACCCGCCGCCAGGTGATGCTGTGTGGCTCGAGGTCGAGGGCGTTGCCCTGGTAGAGGTGGTTGTCGATCATGGCGGCGAGCTGGTTGTGGGCCTCGGTGACCGCGTGGATGTCGCCGGTGAGGTGCAAATTGAGCGTCTCCATCGGCACTACCTGACTGTAACCGCCGCCGGCGGCCCCGCCCTTGATGCCGAAAACGGGGCCCATCGAGGCCTGGCGCACTGCCACCGTCGCCGTCTTGCCGATGTGCTTGAAGGCCTGCCCCAGGCCAACGGTGGTCGTGGTCTTCCCCTCGCCCAGGGGCGTTGGCGTTATGGCAGAGATCACCACGTATTTGGCCTTCGGCCTGTCGGCGAGTTCCTCGATGGCGTCGAGCTTTATCTTGGCGACGCCCTCTCCGTAGGGCTCCAGGAGGTGCTCACCGATGCCTATCTCAGCGGCGACCTCGTTCAGCGGCAGGAGCTTAGCCTGCCTGGCGACATCCAGGTTCTTCGGTAACGTCATACTCTGTGGACTCCTCTTTTTCCTGGGTCGACGAACCCGTCGACCTCTATGCCGAACTCGTCGCCCGCGTCGATCAACGCGTCGAAGAGGTACTGACCCGAGGACCGCTCACAATGCAGCAGGTACGACCGCGATCCCCCGCTGTCGTCGCGCACGACATCGGTTACGAGCTTCGCCACGGAACTACGGAAGGCCGCACCGTTGGGCGTAACCTCGTCGGCGAGATCGATGGCGCACACTTTCGCCAGCAGATCGGGCGCCTTGGCTCCCGTGATCCGCATGATCGCCCGCCCGTGGGTGGCGTCGAAGACGCTGACGAGACCCTCATCCTGCACCTCATCAACACGCTGTGTGACCGCCGGACTCGTTCCTGGTGTAGCAAGCAAGAGCCATTCACCGGGGCCTGAGCCCACGACGAGCGTCCCGTGCGGGTCGCGGGCGGCGCGTCCGAAGGGGACACCCAGAGCGCGGGCGACTTCGCCGTCCGGGGACGCCAACACGAGGATCTTGGCGAGGGGGGTACAGTCAATGATCTTCAGGTCTGCTGCGCTGCGGCGGGCGCTGACCTCCCAGCCGTGCTTGATGGTCGTGGGAGCGGCCTGCGCTATAGGGCTGCGGGCGATGGGCGCTGCCTCAACCACGCTGGCGCGTCCCTTCGGGGTCGTAGTGCGCGTGGTGCGGTGTGACGGAGGCCGGTATGCGCTCTCCGTCGGGCAGTCGCACTGTGACCTTCGTCCCAGGCGTGGTCAGATGCTGGGCAACGAAGCCCAGGCAGATCGAACGCCCCAGAGTGGGCGACATGCGGCTCGACGTTATCCGGCCGACGATCTCGTTCTTATTCTCCACGATCTGGCTCGCTTCAGGGGGGACCAGCGAGCCGTCGTGCGGCTGCAGGCCGACGAGCCGAAGGCGGCTGTCGCGCTCGCTCTGCCACGCCAGCTCGGGCTTGCCCGCGAAGTCGTCCTTGTCCAGCCTGACCATCCGGCCGAGGCCCACTTCGTATGGTCCTGTGAGTCCGTCGGTGTCCTGGCCCACGATGAAGTGTCCCTTCTCCAGGCGCAGAATGCGCTGCGCCTCTACGCCGAAGGGCCCAACGCCGAGGTCAGCGCCGCTCTGCATGAGCGTCTCCCACACGTGTAGCCCGTAGGCGGCAGGCACGTGGACCTCGTAGCTGAGCTCGCCTGTGAAGCCGATGCGCCACATAAAGCAGCCTTCGACGCCGGCGACGCGCCCCTCGCGCACCCGCATGTAGGGGAAGGCCTCAGGCGAGAGGTCAAGGCCATCGCTCAGGCGCAGGAGTAATTCGCGGGATTTTGGTCCGGCGACGTTGATGCTTGCGTACGCCGTGGTTACGGGGGTGACGTGGATTCGCCACCCCGGGTCTGCGGTCTGCAGCCAATGGTCGATCCACTCCCACACGCCGGCGGCGCCCGAGGAGGTCGTCGTCATGATGTAACGCTCTGGGCCGAGGCAGCCGGTCACGCCGTCGTCGAAGACCACGCCGTCCTCGAGGCACATCACGCCGTAGCGGACCGCGCCGACTTCGAGGTTGTCCCACCTGTTGATATAGAGGTGGTCGAGCAGTTTGGGCACGTCCGGGCCGCGCAGGTCGAACTTGCCCAGAGGCGTAACGTCTATGATGCCGACGTTCTCGCGGACGTTCAGGGCCTCGGAGGCGGGGTCGCCGTAATGGTCGGGGCGGATCCAGGCCCCCGCCACCAGCGGCTTTGCACCGTGGATCTCGTGCCACGGCTGCATCGGAGAGTAGCGCACCGGCTCGAAGTTGCGCCCTGCCAAGGCGCCAAGGGTGATCGGGCTGTACGGCGGCCGCCATACGGTGGTCCCTGTCTCATTGATGGTGCGCCCCGTAGCCTCCGCCATAATCGCAACCGCGTTGACGGTCTCGAGCTTGCCCTGGGTGGGCCCCATGGTCACGGTCGTGTACCGCTTGACCAGCTCAATAGAGTCGTAGCCCTCCTTCTCGGCCGCGACGAGGTCTTTGGAGGTGACGTCCTCGGAGTAGTCTACGATGCCGTGCGTCTTGCCGCGGAACAGCGCGGGATGGGCGCTGATCGGCAACTCAGGGATTGCCACCGGCGATGACCCTGACTCGGGCTCTTCCTGCTCGTCCGCGCGCTGCGGTATGCCGGCGCGCAGCCGCAGTGCGGTCCTCACGGCCCGCCGGGCAGCTTCCTGACCTGTGGCGCGCGCGTGGGCTAGCAGTTCGTCGAGCGTCCCGTCGCCCGCGATACCGCCGGTGGCAAGCAGGTCTTCCGGGAGGATCGAGGGGAAGAAGCGGGCGGCTCGCTCGTCGTAGACCGGCCTGTCTCCTGCCATGTTCGCGAGTGAAGTCGGCGCGGTCCAGCCTGCGGCCGTGACGAGGAGGTCGCACTCTATCTCTGCGCCGTCGGCGCACTCCACGGAGCGTAAGCCCTTGCCGTCGCCCTTCGCGCGAAGGATGTCCCCGTCCCTGCGGGCGTCGACGACGCGTGCGACCTCGACGCCCGAGCGTCTGAGGTCTTCCGCCGCCGCGTCGCCGCTCTCGTTCGCGGAGAAGACGACCGCACGGTCTCCTGGCTTGACGGCGTAGAGGTTGATCAAACGCCGCGCGGCGGTGGAGAGGATGACCCCTGGCGTATCGTTGCCCTCGAAGACGTAGGGGCGTTCTATGAGGCCAGGTGCCACCACTAGCGTCTTGGCCCTGGCCTTGACGAGCCGTTCCTGGACATGGGACAGGTCGCGTTGCATCACCGCGACCCAGTTGTCGTCGTAGCGCCCGTTGACGACGGAGTTGACCATCACTTCGACGCCCGGCGTGCGGGACACCTCCTCACGCAGTACGCGCAAGGCATCCAGCTCGTTCCCCCAACGTAGATGGCCGCCGAGCTCGTACTCTTCCTCGACCAGCAAGACTTGCGCCCCCGCTCTTCCGGCCGCGACCGCCGCCGCCATCCCCGCGGGACCGCCGCCGGCGACGAGGACGTCGGGGTGGGCGTAGCGCTTGTCGAAGTAACCTTGCGCAGGACCGGCTGAGACTCTGCCGCCCGCGGAGAAACGCCGCAGCATCCGCCGGTATAAGGGCCACAGCCGGCGGGGCTTGATGAAGGTCTTGTAGTAGAAACCGGCGGAGAGAAAGCGGCCGAAAGCCCTATTGGCCGACTTCACGTCGTACTCCAGCGAGGGCCAGACCCCCTGGGGACTCACGACCATGCCAGGCTCTACGCGCCTGTGGGCGCCCCTGACATTCGGCTCGTCGTCCACCTGCACCATGCAACCCGGGTCCAGGAAGCTCGCCGTTAGCAGCCCGCGCGGACGGTGGTACTTGAAGCTGCGAGAGAAGATCCGCTCCCCGCAAGCCGCGAGTGCCGAGATGATTGTGTCCCCCCCATAAGCGGGGTACTCCTCGCCGTTCCACGTGAACGTGAGCTCTCGTCCGCGGTCGATAACCTCGCCCGGTCGGTGGTCCAGGCGCATGGGCATGACGGCCTTCTGTACCGTCTGCGCCGTCAATAGATCGCACCTCCACCGTCGACCGCGACGTTCCCGCCGGTGGCCTGTTCTTCTTGCTCGCCGCGCGGGGGAGCTTTGGGGAGCCGCGAGGTTCTCACTTCGTTGGTCACTGTATGCCGCTCGGCGACGAAATGCTGCCTGCACCCTGCGCTGTGGTACCACATCTCCGTGGTCCAGCCCGCCGGGTTGTTGCGCGCGTAGAGGTAAGTCCTCCACTCATCGACGCCAGCCTCGTTCGGGTCGGGGCGTTCCGAGACCTCGCCGACGTAGCGGAACTCCGAAGCGTTGCGTGGCCCGCAGTAGGGGCACGGCAGCAGGATCACGGCCTTCCCTCAGTGCCCAACGGCCGCCGCTCCCTTCTCTCCCATCAGATCGCCTCTCCCGAACCGGTCGAGGCCGAAGGAGGCGATGAGCTCTGGCGTCTTGCCCGTGGCGACGAGCTCGGCCATAGTCTCGCCCGAAACTGGGCCAGCCTTGAACCCGTACGTGCCCCAGCCCACGTCTACGAGGAAGCCGGCCACCGGCGTTACGCCCATGATGGGCGAGAAGTCGGGCGTCATGTCGCACAGCCCTGACCACTGGCGCAGCAGGCGCACTTGGGCCAGGGAGGGCATGAGCTCGAGCACGTGCCCGGCCAGGCCCTCGGTGAACTCCAG
>DASTKM010000177.1:0-4967 GCA_035715885.1 Rubrobacter sp. | reverse complement strand
GTCTACCTCCCGCTCTCGCGGCTCCTGTACCTCCATGTGAGCGCCACGCGGAATCTGTACCGGACGGCTGGCGTATTTCTGGCCGGGGAGGAGAAGGAGGTGCCGTATGTCGTCGGCATCGCAGGCAGCGTCGCCGCCGGCAAGAGCACGGTGGCCCGGGTACTGCGCGCCCTGATCTCCCGCTGGCCTGGGAGCCCCGAGGTCGAGTTGGTGAGCACCGACGGCTTTCTGTACCCCAACCGCGTGTTGCGGGCTCGGGGGTTGATGGAACGCAAGGGGTTCCCCGAGAGCTACGACCTGCCGCTCCTTCTGCGGTTCCTCGCAGATATCAAATCCGCTCGCGATGGGTGAGCGCCCCGATCCACTCGCACCTGACCTACGACATCCTCCCCGATAGGACACAGGTCGTAGGGCGTCCCGATGTCCTTGTCGTGGAAGGCCTCAACATGCTGGAGGCCGGACTACAGGAGCCCTCGGAAGGACACAGGGTCTTCGTTTCCGACTACTGCGACTTCTCCATCTACGTGGACGCGCAGGAGAGGCACATCAAAGAATGGTATCTGGAGCGTTTCTTGCGTCTGCGGGAAGAGGCGCTCGGGGATAGCACGGCTTACTTCCACCGTTTCGCCGAGCTCTCGGTGGAGCAGGCCAAAGCCGAGGCCCTGCGCGTCTGGACGAGATCGACCACCCCAACCTCAAAGAGAACATCGAGCCGACGAAAGACAGGGCGCGCCTGATCCTCGAGAAGGTACGGGATCACTCGGTCCAGAGCGTGCGCCTGCGCAAGATCTGAGGCGCACGGAAGCTCAGCGGTCCAGGTGCAGGGCGCACCAGCACTCCAGTTTGTCGATGACCACCGCCTCGAGACCCGCAGGGTAAGCTATCCCCTGATGGATGGCGAGTGGCGGGGCTGTGCGTAGGTAGAATCCAACCAGACGACCAGCGGCTTCGAGCATGGCCTCCCGCTCCAGCGGACAGAAGGTCGCGCGCAGGGCCTCGAGATCCTGCGCGTCCGCGGCCTGCTCCAGCCTCTCGTAGCCGACCGTACCCGTCGAGAAGAACTCGTGCTTCAGACGAGCCAAGTCGACGCACTTGAGCCGCAGACTCTCCAGGAGGCCATGGGCCGTCCAGAGCCTACCGCGTACCATCGCCCTGTTGAACTCCGAGAGGTCGCGCCAGAACCAGTATATAAGCCACCGCAGCGTCTCCCTCTGCTCAGCCTGAGACGGCCGGTGCAAGGGAAAGACCTGCCCCTCCAGGATGCCCTCCTTGTCCACCAGGACCTCGAAAGGCCCGCCATGGATGTGATCGAATCCGGAGGCGCGTCCTAGCGCCAGTTCCCCTTCCACGCCGCTCGAGAAGATGAAGACGACCATGTCGAAGCCGAAGTCCGAGAAGTCCTCGAAGAAGACTGGTTCGCCGAGGCGGCCAAGAAATGCCCTCCGCTCAGCGAAGAAAGTGTCGTAACTCTGATCGTCCACGATCAGGTACAGGTCGAGATCGGAATACTCGTCAGCCGTTCCCTCTGCGTGCGAACCACCGAGGAAGGCGCCCACGACGCGCGTATCCTCTCTACACGCAGCCACGAAACGGTCGAGTGTCACTCCGATATTCCCGGTATTCAAGACTCTACCCCTTCCTTAGCAACTCCAGTTTGTCAGCACAGCGGCTGCGCCGCCTTGTCAACACGCTCCAGCCTCCGGCTGTCGCTTGTCAGCAATTCAGCATGTCAGCTAAGGGTAGTGTGGTGAGACGCTCGTGCGTTCGAGAGAATGGCAGAGGAGCATCGACTCATCAAGATTCGTCTCCGACTGCGAAAAGCTGACATGCGAAGGCGTAAGCCTGAGCATGCTGACTTGCTAATTAGCCGAGCGCCAGCGCGATGATGCCGACTACCATCGCGCCAGCGGCGATCAGGCGCCGCGTGGAGTCTCCCTCGGAGAGCAATCGCGCACCCATGGCGGCCCCGATGAGGATGGAGATCTCCCGCGCGGGGGCCACGTAGCTTACAGGGGTAAAGACGAGGGCCATGAGGACCAGGATGTAGGAGAGCGGGCTCAGGACGGCCACCCCGATTACCTCAGGCTTGTGGGCGCGCCACAGGGCGCGGGCCTCCTTTCTGCGGGTCATCGCGACAGGGGAGAGCAGCAGCGTCATAACGAGGATAGTGGCCCAGCTCTGCAGGAGGGGTGGGATCAAAAGGGCGCTGACCGCCTGCTTGTCCCAGATGGTGTACGCTGCGATAAACACGCCGGTCAAAAGACCGTAGACGACGCCGGCCCCCAGGCCTGTACTCAGACTCCCCGATTCGCTCGTCAGCACGAAGACGCCGGCCGTGATCAGACCTATCCCGATGAAGACGAGCAGAGAAGGCCTCTCACCGAACAGCACGATGGCTGCCGCGGTCGCGAGCAGGGGCCCGGTGCCGCGGGCCAGAGGATAGACGACCGAGAGGTCCCCCACGGCGTATCCCCGCTGCAACAAGACGAAATACCCGAGATGCAAAACACCGCTCCCGAACATGAAAAGGAGTTGCACAGCCCCCAGACGGGGTTCGCTCACGAGCACAACGACGACCGCGAGGGGGGCGTAGATCACAAGCGAGCAGAGACCGAAGAGCCAGACGAAGACAGCACCCCCGTCCCCCACCCGCTTGGCCAGCAAGTTCCAGGTCGCATGAAAGACGGCCGCTGCCAGAACCAGCACAAGCGCGAAGAAAGTCATCGGACAGATCCTCCTCTCATCGCGATCATAGCATTTCAGCTAGTCAGGATTTCAGCACGCTCAGGCTTCGCCTTCGCTTGTCAGCACGCCGCCTCCCTCCGGTCGGCGGCTCTCAGCACTTCAGCTAGTCAGCATTTCATACCGGTCGGTTTGAACGGAGGCGTCTTTGGGCTGCGGGCGGACGCACATGGTAGGCCCTCCCGTACGTCATTCCCGCGAAAGCGGGAATCCACTGCTGAAGGCGCACCGCACCTCATCCAGAAGCGATCTACTAGATTACATGTGAGACGCTAGAATGAAGCATATGAGAGACCGCAGTTACACTACGGAGGAGGTTGTCCAGCTCGGGCGCGAGATCTACGAGCGCGAAATTCGTGCCCAGGTAGAGGCTTCCCACGACGGCGAGTTCGTGGTCGTGGATGTCACCACCGGAGCCTGGGAGGTCGACGAGGACGATGTCGCCGCCTCGGAGCGGGTCCTTGCCAAGAATTCGGACGCCGTGCTCTACTTCGCCAGGGTAGGACGACGAGCAGCCTACCGGCTCGGGCACCGTCTGGACGCCCGCTAGAGTCTTCGTCGGTGGCGCCTTGGCGATGAGGGGTACGGTCGCCGCCGAGGGCAATGAGGCGCTGCTGGGCGTAGAAGTCCTTTCTCAGGCCGGGTCATCCTCGCTTCGGGTCGAGGCGGTGGTGGACACCGGGTTCACGGGGCACCTCACCCTCCCACGCGCGACCGTCGATGCCCTCGGGCTGCCGATTATCGGAAGCGCCGAGTCGATCCTTGCCGACGGCAGCCTGGTGATGGAAGACGTTTGCCTGGCACGCGTGCTCTGGCATGGCGCCGAGCGGCCGGTCCGGGTGCTCGTTGCCGACGCGACGCCCCTCTTGGGCATGGCGCTGATGCGCGGCAGCGACCTGCGCGTCGAATGCGTGGGTGGCGGAGAGGTGAGCGTGGAGAGGCTAGAGGAACCGAGCGACTAACCACCGCGCCGCGCACGTCTGGCCTCCTGCTAAACTGGCGGACGTGTTGCTATTTCGCAGAGTAGGAGGACGGGGATAAAGGAGAAGATAGAGGCCGCGTTCGAGGACAGGGGGCTGCTGGAAGCGGAGGAGTACCGCACGGCGGTCTTCGACACTATCGCGGCCCTTGACAGTGGCGAGTTGCGCGTCGCACAGAAGCGTGATGGCGAGTGGATCTCTAACGCGTGGGTGATGAAAGCCATCAACCTGTACTTTGCGGTCGCCGAGATGCACACCATCGAGGCCGGTCCTTTCGAGTACCATGACAAGATCCCAACCAAGAAGGACCTGGCTGCCTCTGGCGTACGTGTCGTGCCGCCCGGGACTGTTCGCTACGGGGCTTTCGTCGAGCCTGGCGTCGTTGTCATGCCTGGCTATGTCAACATCGGGGCCTACGTCGGGAGCGGGACGATGGTGGATACGTGGGCCACGGTCGGCTCGGGGGCCCAGATCGGACGCGACGTGCACCTCGCCGGTGGCGTGGGAATAGGAGGCGTGCTCGAGCCTCCAGGAGCGATGCCCGTCGTGATCGAAGACCGCGCCTTCGTCGGCTCTCGATGCATCGTCGTCGAAGGGGTGCGCGTCGAGGAGGGGGCTGTTCTCGGGGCTAACGTGGTTCTCACGGGCTCGACCAGGATCGTCGACGTTACCGGTCCGGAGGAGATCGTCTACAGGGGCCGCGTCCCTGCACGCTCCGTGGTCGTGGCGGGGACCCGCACCAAAGAGTTCCCCGCCGGCTCCTACCAGCTCCAGAGCGCCCTCATAATCGGCCGGCGCAGGGAATCGACGGACCAGAAGACCTCTCTCAACGAAGCCCTGCGCGAGTTCGGAGTAAGCGTTTGAGAAAACGACTCCTCGAAGATCTCCTCTTCTTCCTCGACCGTCCGAGCGTTACGGGATCTGAGAAACGCCTCTGCGACGACCTGGAGGCCCGCATCTCGCCATCTCCTGAGTGGGAGATAGAGCGCGTCTCTAACAACCTCACCGTCCGCCGCAAAGAGCCAGACCCTTCTCTTCCCAGGGTCGTCCTCGCAGGCCACCTCGACACCGTACCCGAGCCCGAGGGCGGCCTCGAGGTCAGGATCGAGGGGGACAGGGTCTACGGCAGGGGCGCCTCCGACATGAAGGCTGGGGACGCCATGATGCTCGCGCTGCTGGAAAGCGGGGCGTGGGATGAGAGCCGCTTCGATCCGGTCTTCGTTTTCTACGAGCAGGAGGAGGGAC
>DASTKM010000176.1:0-16681 GCA_035715885.1 Rubrobacter sp. | reverse complement strand
TCCGACCGGCGCCCTGGCCCTCGACCTCGCCCTCGGCGTTGGCGGCGTCCCACGGGGTCGCGTCGTCGAGATCTTCGGTCCAGAGTCGAGCGGCAAGACGACCCTCGCCCTGCACATCATCGCCGAGGCGCAGAAAGCAGGAGGCCTCGCCGCCTTCATCGACGCCGAGCACGCCCTCGACCCGACCTACGCCCAGGCTATCGGGGTTGACCTCGAGAACCTCTACTTTTCCCAGCCGGATAACGGCGAACAGGCCCTGGAGATAGCGGATACTCTCGTGCGCTCCGGCGCCCTCGACGTCGTCGTTATAGACTCTGTGGCGGCCCTCGTACCTAGGGCTGAGATCGAGGGAGAGATGGGCGACTCTCATGTGGGACTTCAGGCAAGGCTCATGAGCCAGGCTTTGCGGAAGCTCTCGGGGTCTCTCAAACGCTCCGGGACTACGGCCGTTTTCATCAACCAGCTGAGGGAGAAGATAGGGGTCATGTTTGGCTCTCCCGAGACGACGCCGGGAGGGAGGGCGCTGAAGTTCTATTCCAGCGTACGTCTGGACATCCGGCGCATCGGCGCGCTCAAGGTCGGCAACGACGCTGTGGGCAACCAGACCAGGGTAAAGGTCGTAAAGAACAAGGTAGCGCCGCCTTTCAAGACGGTGGAGTTCGACGTGATGTACGGAGAGGGGATCTCCCGTGAGGGAAGCCTGCTCGACGTGGGCATCGAGCACGATGTGATCCAGAAGAGCGGCGCCTGGTTCGCATACGGCGACGAACGCCTCGGGCAGGGCCGCGAGAACGCCAAGCAGTTCCTCAAGGAGAACAACGAGGTTCGTGAGCGTATCCTCGACGAGGTCTACGAGAAGCTAGGCCTACTCGAGCCCGTCGAGACGGTCGATGAGGTAGCCGAGGAGCCCGCGAGGCAGGTGCTCTAAAAAACCCGTTTCTCGGCACATCTGCTCCGGGGGTATACATGCCCGAGATAACTGGTGTCCGTGAGCGTCGAGGAAAGGCCAGGATCTCTGTCGACGGGGAATACTGGGCGGAGATCGACGCCGGCGTGGCGATAGAGAGCGGCCTGCGCGAGGGGGCCGTTCTCTCGTCGGAAGAGTTGCATGTGGCGCGGGTGGCCGGGGAGAGGCCCATAGCGATGGGCCGCGCGCTCAACCTCCTGGGCTACAGGGCCCGCTCGGAGGCCGAGATCCGCGACCGGCTCACGCGTTACGGATACGTCGGGGAGACCATAGAAGGAGTAGTCCTCCGTCTGCAGGAGCTCGGCTATCTCGACGACGCCGAGTTCGCGCGTCTAAAGGCCCGCGAGAAGGCGCGCAGGTACGGACCGAGGCGGGTCTCGGTCGAGCTCGAGAAGAGTGGTGTTGGGGACACTCTGGCGCGGGAGGTAGTCGAGGAGGAGTTCGCAGGCCGCTCCGAGGTGGAGGAGGCTCGATCCGCCGCCGCTCGGCGGTATAATGGGCGTGGGTCCGACGCACAAGCGCGTAGGGTCTACGGCTTTCTGGTTCGCCGGGGTTACTCGGCGGAGGTATGTGCCCAGGTTGCCCGGGAGTACCGGGAGCCTCCGGAGGCCCAGGGATAGTCGAGCTAGCTTGATGCCGGGCCGCCGTTCTCGCGGCAGGCCCGCTGGAAGGAAAACCTGTGAATGTTTTGTTACTGGTCCTGGGACTGGTCGCTGGTGTCGCCGTCGGCGCTGCCCTGGGCTATTTCGTGTGGAAGTCACGTGTAGATACCCGCCAGGCCCAGGCCAGGGCCGACGCAAGGTCCATCCTCGAGGATGCCGAGCGCGAGGCCGAGACCAAACGCCGCGAGGCCGACCTCGAGGCCAAAGAATCCTCGCTCAAGATCAAAGACGACGCCGAAGCCGAAGTACGTTCCAGGCGGGCTGAGATCGCACGCGTCGAGGAGCGCCTGGATAACAGGGATACTGCCCTGCAGAGGCGTGAAGGCGAGCTCGATGAACGCAGGCGCAGGCTTACGGAGACCGAGGAGGCGATGCGGCGCAAAGAAGAGCAACTGAGGGAGAGGGAGGCTGACCACCTCAGGATGCTCGAGGAGATCTCGGGCCTGACCCGTGAGGAGGCCGAGAGGAGGCTATTCTCCGACCTGGAGACGGAACTCGAGGGCCGGTTGGGGCGCATGGTGCGTGATCTGACCCTGGAGGCCGAGGAGCGGGCTGACGCCGAGGCGCGGCGTCTGATCTCCACCACTATGGAGCGTCTCGCCTCGGACCTGACCTCGGAATCGACGGTCAAGGCCGTGTCTCTGCCATCTGACGACATGAAGGGCAGGGTAATAGGCCGCGAGGGTAGGAACATAAGGGCCTTCGAGGCCGCCACGGGCGTAGACGTTATCATCGACGATACGCCCGAGACGGTGGTGATCTCCAGCTTCGACCCTGTCAGGCGCGAGGTGGCGCGGGTCTCGATGGAACGGCTCGTGCAGGACGGGCGCATCCACCCGGGGCGCATCGAGCAGATCGTCGCGAAGGCCCGCAAGGACGTGGAGAAGGAGATTAAGGCCGCAGGCCGCCAGGCGCTCTACGACGCCAAGATCTCGGGCGGAATGCACAACGACCTGCTGCGGCTTCTCGGCGCGCTGAAATACCGGACATCCTACGGCCAGAACGTGCTCGCCCACTCGGTCGAAGTAGCCAACCTCTGCGGCATGATGGCCCAGGAGCTCGGTGCCAACGTCAAGATCGCCCGCAGAGCCGCCCTGCTGCACGATGTCGGGAAGGCCATAGACCACGAGGTCGAGGGCACCCACGCCTTGATCGGAGGCCGATTCGCAAAGAAGAGCGGTGAGTCAGACGACGTGGTGCGCGCCATAAGCGCCCACCACCACGAGATCGAGATGGAGACGGTGGAGGACGTGCTGGTCGCCACTGCAGACGCGGTCTCGGCGGCCCGCCCTGGCGCCAGGCGCGAGACGACGGAGACCTACATAGAGCGCCTGCGCTCCCTGGAGGACATCGCCCTCGGCCACAGAGGCGTAGACAAAGCCTATGCGATCCAGGCCGGACGTGAGATAAGGGTAATGGTCCAGCCCTCCGAAGTGGACGACCGTATCGCCGCCAAGCTGGCCTACGACATCTCCAAGCAAATAGAGAGTGACCTCGAGTATCCTGGCCAGATAAAGGTGACGGTTATCCGCGAGAGCCGGGTTAGCGAGGTGGCCAGGTAGGAGAGGCACGCTAGTGGAAGGCCCATACAGGGACCTCGGCGCCGGCTTCGCCCGCCTGACCGGCGTGGAAGGACCCCGGCGGGCCCCTTCCCGCATCACCCACGTGGAGGACGCCCTCCTGGAGTTGGCCCGCAACGCCCGCGACGCCGGGGCAGCCCACATCTACGTGGCATCGACCCTCAAAGACCGTCGCTTCAGAACCCTGACCGTCATCGACGACGGCCACGGCATCCCAAAGTCCCACAGGGATTTGATCTTCGAACCCGGCGTCACCACCCGCCATCTGAACCCCGTCACAGAACCAGGCGACCCCTCCACCCACGGCGCAGGCCTCTCCCTCTACCAGATCAAAAACCACTCTGTACAGACCAGGGTCCTCTCCACATCCTCGCCTACCTCCATACAGGCCACCTTCGATACCAATAGCCTCCCAGAACGTACCCTCCAGTCCTCCACCCGACCCTCGAAAAGCAACCTCCGCGCCACTCTCGAACGCTTTGCCGCAATAACCAACGCCCAAAGCCCAAGGCTTCAAACCTACTACGGACCACCAGGCCGTATCCTCGCCACCCTCTTACTTCACCGCATAATACAAACTCACAGAGACAGCGCGGGTTTGCGGGAGGCGGCTTTCGGGCTTGGGCTTGGCGTATCGGTAAGGAGCGCACAGAGGATATTGCGAGGTGAGGTGCGGCCTGTGGAGGGCGTTTCGGGAGGGGAGCGCGGTGCGGGGGTCAGGGGTCGTAGGGCGGTTGGGAGGCGAGATGGGGGTGCTGTGCTGCAGCTTGGGGAGGAGGAAAGTGCGCGCATTGCGGATATACTCAGGCGGGCGGCGCGAGCCGGGTACATGGAGGTCGAGGAGTTGAGGTTCGAGAGCCGTCCGGGAGAGATTTCCCTCAGAGCCCGAGTCTACGAGCCGGAGGAAGAGTATGAGTAGCACGACAAAGACGACGGCGCCCATACCGCTCTCCAGCAAGCCTGAAGGGCGTGCCAGCGCTGGAGCCAAGACCGCCTGCATAAGGACCTTTGGGTGCCAGATGAACGTGCACGACTCAGATCGTATAAGGCGGATGATTCAGGACGCAGGCTACGCCGAGGTCCAGCGCTACGAGGATGCGGACCTCGTTATTCTGAACACCTGCTACGTCCGCGAGAACGCCGTCGACCGCGTGAAAGGGCACCTCGGAGAGCTAAACCGTCTTCGCCGCGAGGGCCGGGTGAAGAGGGTAGCCCTCACGGGTTGCATCGGCGCTGCCGAAGAGTCGGCAGCCCTAAGACAGACCTACGAAATAGACCTCGTGTTGGGCACCCATAACACTTACGAGCTGGCTGAGTTCGTAGGGCTACCGACCATGCGGGAGACGTACACGCCCGAACTTCCTGGCACTGAGGGCGGGCATAATGCCTTCGTCACCATTATGACCGGGTGCAATTACCAGTGCAGTTACTGCATAGTCCCTACCGTGAGGGGGCGTATGATCTGCCGCCCGATGGGGAGTGTGATCGGGGAGGTAGAGAACCTCGTCGCCGGCGGGACTGGGTCCATAACGCTGCTTGGCCAGACGGTCGACGCGTGGCGGCACGAGGGCAAGAGGTTCTGCGATCTCCTGGAGGCCGTCTCGGAGAGTGCGCCGCGGGTATGGTTTACGACGAGCCACCCCTCCAACATGGAGGACCGCACGCTAAAGGCTATCGGGGAGCGGGATACCATCGTCAAGCGGCTTCATTTGCCCGTGCAGTCAGGGTCGGACAGGATGCTGAAGGTCATGCACCGCGGCTACAAAGCCGAGAGGTACAGGCGCAAGATCGAGGTTTTCAGGGAGGCGGCGCCTGAGGGCACGCTCAGCACGGACATTATCGTGGGCCATCCCGGCGAGACCGAGGAGGACCACGAACAGACGCTCGGGCTCGTCGAGGACTGCGCCTTCGACTCGGCTTACATCTTCAAGTTCTCGCCGAGGCAGGGTACCGAGGCAGCGGAGCTACCCGGAACAGTGCCCGATGCCGTAGTCCAGCGGCGCTTCCTCGAGGTGCTGAGGCAGGTCGAACAGAACGCCTTCACGCGGAACCAGCGCAAAGTCGGGGGCGTAGAGGAGATCTACATCCGTCACGGCAGCACGGAGGATGGCAAGGCTATCGGGGAAACGTGGAGCGGTCACGCCGTTCACGTCAATACAGACGCCGCGCCGGGAGACTACGTGAAAGCCAGGATAGAGTCCGCGGGACCCCACGTACTATACGCGGGCGAAGCTGACACTTCTGCCTGAGGGACGAAGCCTGGCACAGAATCGCAAGAAGACCGCTCTGGTAGTTTGCGGGCCTACGGCGGGTGGCAAGAGCGTCCTCTCCGACGCGCTTGCCGAGAGGCTCACCGAGGTAGAGGGCCTGTACGTACCCACGCTGGCCGTAGATTCCATGCAGGTCTACAGAGAGTTACCCGTTTTAACAAACCAGGCCCGCAGGCGTACTGCAGCGCTCGTTGGCATCGTCTCGGTTACCGAGGAATGGACGGTAGCCAGGCACAAGGCGCTAGCCGAGGAGATCATCGCATCAGAGACCAAGTTCGTCCTCGACGCGGGAACGGGAATGTATCTGAATGCGATCCTGCTCGATATCCCCCTCGCACCGAAGGTCTCCACTGAGTTACGCCGGCGGGCAGAGGAGATGGCCGAAGGGGAACCCAACCCCCGCAGGGCCGCGCGGGCCAAAGAGCTAGAGCTGGCCGGGGCCGGTGGCCGGGGTTCTATCTGGGGGGGAGACCTACGCTACGAAACCACCATCGTCTACGTCCGTCCCGAGAGGCACGCGCTCGACGCCGCCATCGACGAGAGGTCGAAAAGAATTACCATGAACGGCCTGGAGGAGGCCGGAAGACTAAGAGACATGGCCGCGGCAGGAACGAGGATAAGCCCGCAGGTGATGGACTCCGTTGGGGTGCGCGAGCTCTACGCGCACCTCTCGGGGACGCTCTCAGTGCAGCAGGCACAGGACCTCGTCTCAACCAGGACAAGACAGCTCGCCCGACGCCAGATTAGATGGTTCGATAAGCTGGCGCGTACACTCGAAGGACGCGCCAATATAAACATAGTGGAGAGCACCAACCAGCGAGCGGTCTTGCATAATATGCATGATATAATCGATTTATGAATGAGCAGAGAGCGGTACTCGCGGGCGCTGGGGAGATGCGACACATGGCGGAGTTGGGGCGGTTGGCGAGTACCCTTGGGATCGAGGTCGCCGGTGTACTCGAGCAGGGCCGCAGGGACGGCACTGGATATCTCGGGCGTGGCAAGCGTGAAGAGTTGCGGGAGTTGGTAGATGAGACGGGGGCGCGTTTCGTGATCTCCGACGACGAGTTGACCGCTTCCCAGGCCAGGGTACTGGAGAAGGCGTGTGGCGTTTCCGTCGTGGACAGGACGGAGTTGATCATCCGGATCTTCGAGGCGCATGCCAGGGATGCGGCGAGTCGCCTTGAGGTCGAGCTCGCCGACCTGGAGTACCGTTTGCCCAGGGTCAAGGGCAAGAACCCGGAGTTGAGCCGCCTGGGTGGCGGAGGGGTAACCACTAGGGGCCCTGGAGAGCAACAGCTGGAGTACGACAGGCGCGTCATCCGCAACCGCATGGCGACCATAAACCGCAAGCTCCAGGAAGAGAAGGCGGGTAGGGTCGTCCGGGGTGCGCGGCTGAGAGAGGAGGGACCACCGACCGTAGCGTTGGTCGGCTACACGAACGCCGGCAAGACTACGATCCTGAACGCCCTCAGCGGGGCGAGGAGATCGACCAAGGACAGGCTCTTCGAGACGCTCGAGACTACCACCCGTCTCGTAGAGGGGAGCAGGAAAGTAGGGCCCGACGGAATGTGGCCCGACTTCGTCGTCACAGACACCGTGGGGTTCATTAGGAAGCTGCCCACGCAACTGGTGCACTCCTTCGCCTCGACGCTCGAAGTGGCGTGTGATTGTGATGTCACGGTCGTCTGCGCGGACGCCTCCAGCGAGGAGTTGGAGGAGGAGATCCAGACGGTCACGCTCACCCTCTCCGGGGCTGCGGAGAACGGGATTGGTTCGGGGCCGATGGTAATGTGCCTCAACAAGATGGACCTTGTTTCAGAGGCGCGCGCCGCTGAGTTGCGCAGGGATCACCCGCATGCGGTCACCATAAGCGCCATAGAGGACTGTGAGGCGCTGGTCGAGGAGATCTACCGCGCCATCGCGTCGAGGAGGGAGAGGATGCGGGTCTTTATCCCCCACGCCGAATACGCTGCCGTGAGTCGCCTTTACGGCCTGGCGGAGGTCCACGCCCAGGAGAACACCGAGTCAGGCTTATGGATGGACGTCAGCCTGCCTCGCTCGGCCTCGGGCAAGTACGCTCCCTACAGGGTGTGACGATACGCAGGCTTTACCCTCCTCCTGCGCGGGAGGTCTCCGCCATCTACGAGGACCTGGACCTTCCGCCAGAGCACCGGGAGGGTGCAAGACCGTACGTGATCATCAACACGGTCAGCTCGGTGGATGGTAGGACGGCCATGGAGGGTAAGGCCGCCGGAATAGGAAGCACAACCGACCGCCGGACGATGCGGACCCTCCGTTCCAAAGCCGACGCCGTGATGGTCGGCGCCGGTACGCTGCGCGCCGAGAAGCTCTCACTCGGCCTCGATCCGACGGATGGTGTGGTGCAACCGCTCGCGATCATCGTTACCGACACGGGCGAGGTGCCGCTGGAGGAACACCTTATCGTCGAGGGCGGTCAGGAGGTTTTGATCCTGCTCTCCGATGCGGCTCCCGAGAGGGTTGTCGAACGGATGCGCACGCTCGCACCGGTCATGAGGGTGCCTGCGGACTCCACTGGCGGGGTCGACCTCCAGAAAGCCCTACTGGCCCTCGAGGCCGAGAATGGTGTCGAGTCCCTGGTGGCCGAAGGCGGACCCGGTCTCAACCACGCCCTGATCTCGCGCCAGCTCGTCGACGAGCTCTTCCTTACAGTGGCGCCTGAACTGCTTGGCGGAACCGCGGACCAGACCCTCACCTTACTCCGAGGTCCCACGCTCCCGACTCGCGACCGGCCTACGCTCGACCTGGTGTCTATCCACCTCTCAGGAGCTGAGCTCTTCCTGCGATACTCTTTGGCCCGAACTTCCCCAGGCTCTGCGTAAGTTTCGGATCTCTGCAAGACGGCTGGCGGCGACGAACACAGGTAGAATCGGACGGAGAGTACGCAGTCCACAGGAGGGAACGATGCATACTACCGGATCTGTGGAGAGACCGACGAAGACACGGCGCAGATGCCGAGCGTGATCCAACTTCACCTGAGCTGGGCCGAATCTCGAAGGCAGTCCGATGAGCAGGTGGTGAAGGAGCGGCCCAACGGCGGGATGCCGTCACCGAAGGCTGAGCAGGGGCCCGAGATGGGTTAGCGGCGTGGGCTGGAAAAGAGGCGGTTACGTAAGCGTTTTGCTCGTCGCCTTTGGGGCTTCGCTCTGGGGGACGGACGCCATCTTGCGGGTGCCGCTTCTGGAGGTGGCGTCGCCGTCCCAGATAGTGCTGCTCGAGCACCTTGTACTGCTTCTGTACTCGGTGCCGACCGTGGCGCTGGGATGGAGGTTCTTCCGCGGCTTGGGGGCCGCGCAGTGGGTCGCGCTGCTCGTCATCGGTTGGGGAGGCTCGGCCCTTGCGACGCTGCTCTTTACAACGGCGTTCGCCGTCGGAAATCCGACGGTGGCGATACTTTTGCAGAAGACCCAGCCGCTGTTCGCAGTCGCGCTGGCGGGGATTTTGCTGCGCGAGCGGTTGGGATGGGCTTACTGGCCGTGTTTCGCCGTGGCGGTCGTTGGGGCTTACCTGATCTCCTTCGGCGACCTCGGGCCTTTCAGGGCAATTAGCTCAGCCCAGGCTCTCACAGCGGCCCTCGCCCTTGGCGCCGCGCTGTTGTGGGGCTCCTCGACTGTACTTGGACGGCTGGTCTTGAAAGACATGCCCTTCCACGCCCTGACCGGAGCGCGACTCCTGCTGGCCGTGCCCCTGCTCGCGGCCATCGTAGCTTTCCAGGGCTCCCTGGGTGGGATAGGCGCCGGGTTCGCCGCCGAGCCGGGGCGGGTCGTGCTCCTCGCCCTGATACCTGGTCTCCTCGCCCTGCTCCTCTACTATCGGGGCCTCTCAGGCACCCGCGCCTCCTACGCGACGCTCGCGGAGCTCGCCTTCCCGGCCACGGCCGTCGTCCTCAACTGGGCCGTCCTCGGCGTCGGCGTGACCACGAACCAGGTAGTGGGCTTCGTACTGCTATGGGGAGCCGTGTTCGTGGTCGGGTATTTGAACGCCAAGGCGCCGGCGCCGGACCCGACTGCCCCGGTGGTCGGAGCCGGATAGGGACCAATTCGTCGGGGTATGTTTTCATCATGATTGGTGTTTTCTAAAGGACGGAACACAACGGTGTAAGATCAGTGGCAGGACTGGAGTGAGATAGTTGCGTGATTTTGGCGAAGCCCTAATCGAGAGATTTTCCTCTCCTGAATCATTTCGTCGAGGTCAGGGCTACTATCGGCAGGGTGCCGTGGCCTCCCTCGTCTTGCGAGGCCAGGAACTTCGGGCCGAGGTGGCAGGTAGCCAGTTCGCTCCCTACGGCGTTCGTGTGGTCTTCGATGCGGCCGGAATCATCGATGCCACTTGCAGTTGCCCTTATGAGTGGGGTGGCCTTTGCAAGCACATCGTCGCCGCCTTGCTCGCCTACTCCCACGAGCCTGAGTCGGTGCGGGAGCTGCCCGAGCTCGAAGAGACCCTCTCCGGACTGGAGAGGGAGGAGCTGAAGGATCTCGTGCTCAAGTTGGCAGAGCGCTTCCCTTCCCTAGGCGAGGCTATCGAGGGTGAGATCGCCCTCTCGTCCTCCTCCGAACCTCGTCAGGTCAACGTGGACGCCATCCGGCGCAGTCTCCGCGCCAGCATCCAGGCTCAGGCCTATCCTGAGCCCTACTATGACTACTGGTACACTTCAGGAGACCTGGATGAGGCACGCCGAATCCTCGATGGTGCGTGGGACCTCATCCGGGCGGACGACGCCCCCGGTGCCCTGCGGGTCCTCGAGGCTATCACAGGAGAGTGCCTGGAGGCCCCGGACGCGCTCGACCGGGAGATGATGAGCGACTACGGCGGCGAGTTCCTCGATTTCTTCGAGGAGGTGGGATCGGCCCTCACCGAGGCCCTGTTGAGCGTAGAGCTCACACCTGAGGAGAGGGAGGACTACGGCGCGAAGCTCGACGTGTGGATGGGCGAGCTAGGGGACTACCGTGTAGGAGATACCTTTGGCGCGGCCTACCTGGCCATCGGGCAGGGCTGGTCCTACCCGCCGCTTGTGACGGTTCTGGAGGGTGAGATCCCTGACGACGCGTTCTTCGATGAGCTCTTCGGCCAACCGCTGATCATCGCCCGTCTCAACGTGCTCGAACGCCGGGGCCGCTACGAGGAGTACCTGCGCCTCTCGGCGGCCGCGGGCGAGGACACGAGACACGCTATCATGCTCGCCCGGCTCGACCGGTCCGATGAGGCCGTCGAGTACGCCTCGAAGCACCTGAGGACACCGGAGGAGGCTCTCACCGTGGCCGAGGCGCTGCGGGAGCAGGGTGATGCTGAAGCTGCGCTTCTGGTCGGAGAGCGTGGGCTCTCGCTGGATGGCCGGAAGGTCAGGCTGGCGGGCTGGGTCAGGGACCTTGCTGAAGGTCTTGGACGCCGAGGACTCGCCCTCGAAGCGGCCCTGGCCGCCTTCCACGCGGACCCGAGCCTCGCCTCCTACGTGCGGGTACGGGAGCTTGCCGGTCAGGCCTGGCCGGAGCATCGCGAGCGGTTGTTGGATCACCTGCGCCAGAGCACCTCCTATTTGCCAATGGGCAAGGTCGACGTCTTCCTGCACGAGAACCTCGTCGGAGACGCGATCGCCGCGGTCGAAGGGGATCCATTCGGAGGCCTCGTTGCTAGGGTAACGGACGCGGCCATCGAGTCGCATCCCGAGTGGGTTATCGAGACCTGCAGGAGGCAGGCCGAGGAAATCATGAACCAGGGCAGGTCCAAGGACTACGACGAGGCCGTAGACTGGCTGGAGAAGGTGCAAGACTCCCATCTGACCGCCGGGCGTGAGGAGGAGTGGGTGGCGCTTACCTCGAGGAGCTCATAGACCACCAACAGCGCAAGTACAAGCTGCGGCCGATGCTAGAGGACTTGAAGTAGCTCCAGGCTCAACCCGCTGTAGATCATCGCTTCTCCGAAACGCCCTGGCAGCGATCATTCTTCGGCCTTCGCCCGCGGCTATACTTCTAGCAGGTGATTGCAACGAGAGCGCAAGGGGAGTCGGAGATGCACGCCCTGAAGGAGATCGAATCGTGGATGCAACATCACGATGAGTTGGCGTGGGGACTCGGGCATGAGCCTCTGAGCAGGCACCTTCGGAGATCACGTGGAAAGAGTCGCTTCTGGAGGACCCGATAATGCCTGCTGTCCTCCAACCTTGCGATATAGGGGTTATTGACGGCACCAAAATCTCGTCGCCGTGCCAACCTTCCTCACGCCCCTGGATTATAGCGGCAGCCTCTCTGGGCTCGGGTATGGCTTTCCTCGACAGCACGATATTGAACGTTGCCCTGCCTGCTTTGCAGTCGGATCTTGGGGCCAGCGTGCGGGCGGTGCAGTGGACCTACGGAGCTTATGCCCTGGTGCTTTCGGCACTGTTACTCGTAGGAGGGACTCTGGGAGACCGCTTCGGGAGACGGCGCGTCTTCGTCCTTGGCGCGACGATCTTCGCCGTAGCCTCGGTCTGGTGCGCCGTAGCCCCCGGTACCGCGCAACTCATCACTGCCCGGGGTGTGCAGGGCGTAGGAGGGGCCCTGCTGGTGCCTGCGTCGCTGGCGATCATCGGGGCTTCGTTCGAGGGGAGGCTCAAGGCGAAGGCCATCGGGACCTGGGGGGCTCTCAGCGCCATTGCTATGGCTGTGGGGCCGGTTCTGGGCGGCTGGCTGGTCGAGGAGGTCTCCTGGCGGGCCGCTTTCCTGATCAACCCGGTGCTGGCCGCCGTGGCAATACCCATCGCGCTGTGGCACGTGCCCGAGAGCCGGGACCCCGAGGCACACAACCTGGACCTGGTCGGCGCCGTTCTCGCTACCACAGGGCTCGCCGGTTTGGTCTACGCTCTGATCGAGTCCTCGGCCTGGGGCCTGGGCGCCCCGAGGGTGCTCGTTGCCCTCACTGTAGGACTGATCGGCCTTGCAAGTTTCATATGGGTCGAGCGGCGCGTCAAGGATCCGATGGTGCCACCCTCGCTGTTCCGTTCCAGAACCTTCGACGGCGCGAACCTGGTGACGCTACTTTTCTACATGGCCCTGACCGGCTCGTTGTACTTCCTGCCTTTCCTCATGATGCAGGTCCACGGATACTCGGCCTTGGTCGCCGGCAGCGTGTTCTTGCCGTTCGTGGCGATGGCATTCCTCATCGGTCGTCTGTCGGGGCGCATCAGTGCCCGCTTCGGGACGAAGATACCGCTGGTGGTGGCTTCACTCGCCGTCCTGGTGGGTCTCTTGCTGTTTGCCGTGCCTGGGGTGGAGCACGAGTCCTACTGGACCTCGTTCTTCCCTGCGATGATCGTCCAGGGCGCAGGGATGGCGCTGGCAATAACCCCGCTTACTACGGCGGCGCTCGGCTCGGTCGATAGGGAGCACTCGGGCCTTGCCTCGGGGGTGAACAACGCTGTTGCCCGGGTGGCGGGACTCATGGCTGTGGCCCTGCTCGGCGTGTTCGTCTACGGGGTGTTCTCCATGAGCCTGGACGCCCGCCTGCATAGCATGGACCTCTCAGAGGAGGTTCGCAGCGAGATGGAGGCGGCGAAGACCCATCTCGGGGCGGCGGAGGCCCCTGAGGGTGTGAACGCAGGGACGGAGGCGCACATCGAGCGCGCCATAGACGAGTCCTTCGTCGCCGGGTTCCGCGCCGTGATGCTCGTCTCTGCCGGGCTCGCGCTCACCAGCGCTCTGGTCGCGGCGCTTTTGGTCAGTGATCGGAGCGTCGGGCCCTCGGATGGAGATTCGATCCTTCACCTTCAGGTTGGCGCCGGCGATAGAGTATAGGCACCACATGCCACGTCCCCAGAAGTAGAGGCGACACGAGAGCATAGATCCACAAGTAACATCGGTAGCTTTGCGGCCTCTCCCATGGCAAGATGAGTCGGGCTACCAGGAGAGGAGAAGGTTCATGGAGATCAGAGCACACCCGCCCGGCCTGCAAGATGTCCTGGAGTTTCCGTTGGTCGAAGCGCTGTTCGGAAGGCGAGCCCGCCGGTTCTCTCTGGGAGCTTCGATCCCCGACGGGCCGCTGGCGTTCACCTCCCGACACGAACCTCTGCCGCTTACCGAGTTGGAGCAGATGCTGGTGTTGACAGCAGCGGCAGGCAACACTGGCTGGCACTACATGATCATGCGCCACGCCGGGTACGCTCCCCATCTCTCGAACTACTCCGGAGCCGCTGGTGGTCGCACATTCCCCTCTGCGGCTGGTTTCCACACAAGCGAAGTGTTCTTCACCGACGACGAGGGTGTCTACCTCTTCGAGACCCGCGACGCCCCTGCGCTGGTGGAGCAAACAACCGATAGGCTACCCGACCTCGACACGATACTGGATGCCCACCGGGACCGGATACGCAAACTATCTGACGATAGGCTATACATCCCTGCTGAAGAGCCCTATATGGAGGGGCACAACACCTGGTGCGCCAACCGTCCTGGGAGCACGCTGCTCATACCGGTGGGGGACATAGCCCAGCACATGATCGCCGTCCTCTGCTTCTTGGTCCAGAACGGATACGGGATCTACGACGACGTCAACCGGGAGCAGATCTCCGCGCTCGAGAATTTCGCGCACCTAGTGGACCTGGAGGAGCCCCTGCCGCTGACTTTCGCCGAACAGTATGCCATCACCGAGTGCACCGCCGAACTCTCGACCAGCTGCTACGCTGGCATGCTGATGCTGCAGGCAATGGGCCTGGGAGGCTGGATGTTCGATGGCATCGACCGCTACACGGTTCTCGGGGCCAGCGACGACCCCGAGGTGCCCGGGTTGGGGTTCCGCTACGACACCGACGAGCGCTGGTCGCTGCCGAACCCTACGGGCTTGCCAGGGGTCTTCGCGGGCTACTGCCCGCCACACTATCCGGACATGCGGGCCGCCGTCGAAGCCTTCGCCGAGCGGAAGTTCGGTCCGGGAGGACCCTTCCATCCCGATACGCCGGGTCCCTGGAAGGAGAGCACCAGGGTGCGTAGCAGCGCACAGGTCCACAGCGAGGAGTTCAAAGAGTGCGTAACGGTCATGGCACAGTATATCTTCGACCGCTTCGGGAAGTTCCCAGGCACCGTCCCGAGCATCTTCATCCTGACCTACCTGCAGGCCCACCACCTGGAGCTGGAATTCTACGACCATCACTTCGGCCCGGGGGCCTACCTGCAAACCCACGCCGACCACATGGCCCGCTGGCATCGATAGGGTCGAGCGTGCCCTGACTGCGGTATATCAGCCTGGCGCATGCTGGGTCAGAGAGGAGTGGGTTGCTGATCCTGGACGGTGCTTTCGCTGGCGGACTAGCCAGATCCCTCAAGGGCAGCGAAGGAGCTGAGGGTCTCTTCGAGGCCCGCATGGATGACGGTTTGCGCGCGCCAGTCGAAGGTATGTGCGGCGAGGGTGGGGTCTACGCAGCTTCGGAGCTGCTCGCCTGGCTTGGACGGCCCGTACTGCGGTGGAAGCTCCTTGCCGGAGATCTCGAGTAGCAGATCGTAGAGACGGTTCACGCTAGTCTCGACGCCGGTGCCGATGTTGTAGGCACCAGAGGGGACTTCGTTTTCGAGGGCCAGTACGTTTGCGCGTGCTACGTCTTCGACGTATACGTAGTCGCGGGTCTGATTCCCGCCGCCGTTTATCGTGGAGGTCCTGCCCCTGGCCAGGTTGCCGCAGAAGATCGCCACGACCCCTGCTTCTCCGTGTGGGTCCTGACCCGGCCCGTAGACGTTGGCGTAGCGCAGCGCGACGTAGGGCAAGCCAAACTCGAAATGGTAATAGTGCATGTAGCGCTCGCACGCCAGCTTGGAGACCCCGTATGGGGACACAGGGAAAAGCGGGTGGTCCTCGGGGGCGGGAAGCACCTGCTGCTCACCGTATACAGCTCCGCCAGTTGAGGCGAAGACGACCTTCTCCACGCCGTATTCAGTGCAGTTTTGGAGGAGGCGAACAGTTCCGAGGACGTTGACTTCGGCGTCGAAGTCTGGTTCTCTTACCGAGCGCCTCACGTCCATCTGGGCGGCCTGGTGGCAGAGCGCCTGGGGACCGAAGTCCCTGAAGATCTCGTCACACCCCAAGCGGATGTCTTTCTTAAAGAACTGCGCCCCCTTGGGGACGTTCTCGCGCCTGCCCGTCGAGAGGTCGTCGACGACGGCAACCTCGTGACCGCGACCGAGCAGATATTCTGCCACGTACGAGCCGATAAACCCGGCTCCCCCGGTTAGAAGGATCCGCACTTCAGTAGCTTTCGCCGCGTGTTGCGGGCAAACCCTTTGATCGAGCCTCTGCCACAGACGCGAACCACTCGATGGTCTTCGCGAGACCCTCGGGGGCCTGGGTCTGTGGCTCCCAACCCAGTACCTCTCTGGCGCGGGTTATATCAGGGCAGCGTTGTTTGGGATCGTCTTCGGGGAGCGGCTGGTGGGAGATCTCGCTGGGCGAGCCCGAGAGCTCTATGATCATCCCGGCGACCTCGCGCACGGAGTACTCGACGGGGTTGCCAATATTGACCGGGCGGGTCTCATCGCTTTTCATCAGGCGGATCACACCTTCGATCAGGTCGTCGACGTACTGCACGGTCCTTGTCTGGGTGCCTTCTCCGTAGACGCTCAGGGGCTCGCCTTGGAGGGCCTGACGCATAAAGTTAGGCACCATCCTGCCATCGTCTTCCCTCATTCTGGGGCCGAATGTATTGAAAATACGCACGATCCTGGTGTCCAGGCGGTGGTGTCGGTGGTAGGCCATGGTCAGGGCCTCGGCGTAACGTTTGGCCTCGTCGTAGACGCTCCTGATACCTGTGGTGCTCACGTTGCCCCTGTAGTCCTCGTGCTGCGGGTGCACGAGGGGGTCGCCGTAGACCTCCGAGGTGGAGGCGAGCATGAAGTGGGCACCCCTGGCGCGGGCCAGCCCGAGGGAGTTGTGGGTACCCAGCGCGCCGGTCTTGAGTATCTCGATCGGGATGCGCGCGAAGTCGGCCGGGCTGGCTGCGGAGGCGAAGTGGTAGACCTCGTCGAGCTCTCCGGCAACGTCTATGTGGGTGCTGACGTCGTGTTCTACGTACTCGAAGGCAGCCTCTCGCGCCAGGAAAGGGGCCACGTTCTCGAACGAGCCGGTGCTTAGATCGTCCATGCATACGACCCTGTAGCCCTCGGCGAGGAGCCTCTCGCAGAGGTAGCTCCCGATGAAGCCAGCCCCTCC
>DASTKM010000175.1:0-12998 GCA_035715885.1 Rubrobacter sp. | reverse complement strand
CGAAGACCTCATCGTCGTCCACGACGACCTCGACCTGGAAGCAGGGACGGTGCGCGTCAAGGTCGGAGGCGGTGCGGGCGGGCACAACGGCCTGCGTTCCATCATAGGGAGACTGGGCAATGACTTCGTCCGGGTGCGCATTGGTGTCGGGCGCCCGCCCGCAGGAGTCACGGTCACGGACTACGTGCTCTCGCGGATGGACCCGGTCGTAAAAGACGCCATCCCCAAGGCCGCCGACGCGGTCGAGTTCGTCCTCGAGCACGGCCCCGAGGCTGCGATGAACCGCTTCAACGTACGCGCCTGAGAGCGGGTTCTGGAAGGGCAACCCTTCCAAAAACCACGCTGGTCGGCACTTCAGCTTGTCAGCCAGTCAGCCTTATGTTTGCTGAGAGCTGATACCGAGTCTGTTTGAAGAGGACCGCGTTCGGACTTCGGACGGACGCACCGGAGTCCCCCATATGTCATTCCCGCGAAAGCGCGAATCCAATAGTAGGCGCCGGCACGGAACTTCGAAAACGTCGAGAAATCCCTTGACCCTCACGTTGCGTGAGGCTTTAGACTTCTCTGTGCAAAGGAGGTGAACCGTGAGCAAACAGGAGACAGCAGGCTACACGGTCGGCAGAGTGGCTGCCCTCTCGGGTGTTACGATCCGGACGTTGCACCACTACGATGAGGTCGGGCTGCTATCGCCGGGCGGACGTAGTGCGGCCGGCTACCGGATCTACGAGGACCGGGATCTGGAGCGGCTGCAGCGGATCCTGTTCTACAGGGAGCTCGGGTTCACCCTGGATGAGATCTTGACCATCGTTGACGATCCGCGCACCGATACGCTCGGGCACCTGCGACGCCAGCGTGGGCTGCTGAACGAGCGAATAGAGCGCCTGAGCGCGATGGTCGACGCCATCGACTATGAAATGGAGGCAAAGACCATGGATATACCACTTACACCGGAGGAGCGCCTCGAGGTCTTCGGGGAGTTCCGTCCCGAGGATTACGCCGAGGAGGCCGAGCAGCGCTGGGGAGATACCGAAGCCTACAAGGAGTCTCAGCGGCGCGTCTCGAGCTACAAGAAGGAAGACTGGCAAGAACTCAAGGCCGAGGAGGAAGAGATACGCGCCCGCCTGGCCGCGGCCTTCGAGGCAGGCCTGGCACCCGACAGCGAGGAGGCCATGGCGGCAGCCGAGGCGCACCGGAGGCACATCAGCCGCTGGTTCTACGAGTGCGACTACGAGATCCACCGCGGCCTGACGGAGATGTACGTCAGCGACGAGCGGTTCCGGTCCAACTACGATGCGCAAGTCCCCGGCCTGGCCACTTTCATCAGGGATGCGGCCCACGCCAATGCTGATCAGCATTTCAGCTAGTCAGCACTTCGATGATCGCCAGGTCCTCTGGGACATCGAGCTCGCGTAGCCTCCTGGCCGTGACGCCGGCGCACACAGGGCTCCGTCTACCTGTGTGCCTTCCGCCTGCGCCAGAAGAACCAGATGATAGCGGCGATGAGAACAATGAGGGCCGAAATCCCGACGAAAGAAGTGAAGACCTCTACTATCCTCCACCGGCCGCCGAGCGCCCACCCAAGGCCGATCAAACTACTGTTCCAGATGCTGCATCCCAGGATCGTGTAGCCGAGGAACCGCCAGCGCAGTGGCATGCGCTTGAGGCCGGCGGGCACAGAGACCAGGGCGCCGACGCCGGGGATCAAGTGTCCGACCAGGATCGCCTTTCCCCCGTGACGCTCGAATACCGCACTCGCCCTTTCGAAGTCAGAGACGAAAAGAAGCTTCGAACGTTCGAAGTGCTTGATCACACGCCGCACGCGCGCCTCCCTGAGTCTGAATCCGACGGCGTAAAGGATGAGCGCAGCACACACCCTGGCCGCCGTCGCCGTGAGCAGCACGGGGACGAATGAGAGACGTCCGTTGCCGATCAGGAACCCGAACAGCGGCAGCGTCAGCTCCGTCGGGACCGGTAGGTACACGCTACCCGCCAATATCAGAGCGAACACGCCGACGTAACCGAGCGAATGGACTACGTCGATGACCCACCGTACGAGATCGGTGAGCACACCACCCATCGTGCTTCATCCTCCTATCTCCTCACCAAGACAACGTAATTATGCACCATGCGATGCAACGCCGGACACGCCTCAAAGCGTGCACTCCAGGCGAGCAGCGAACCCACAAAGCACTCTTGGCTAGCGTGATGGCTCGTACGATGCCGATGTCCGATTTCCGCCAGTAATCTTGCCTATCGGGTGCGACAATAGGAGCGTGCTGAAGGACTTCGAACATCGCTATCGCGCCGTACGCGGCCGCGACGTCCGCTTCGACGGATGGTTCTACGTCGCTGTGACCTCTACAGGGATCTACTGCCGGCCGAGTTGTCCTGCCGCCACTCCCAAGCGGTCCAACGTCCGCTTCTATCCGACCGCGGCCGCCGCGCAGTACGCCGGTTTCCGCGCCTGCAAGCGGTGCAGGCCAGACGCCGTGCCTGGCTCACCGGAATGGGACATCAGGGCCGACATCGTGGCAAGGGCGATGCGGCTCATCGCTGACGGCGTCGTCGACAGGGACGGTGTCGCCGGCCTCGCGCGGCGGCTCTGCTACACGGAGCGCCATCTGCACCGCCTGCTCTTTTCCGAGCTTGGGGCCGGTCCGCTCGCACTCGCCCGCGCGCGACGCGCCCACACCGCCAGGCTGCTCATAGAGACCACGGATCTACCCATCACCGAGGTAGCGTTCGCCGCCGGATTCGCGAGCATACGCCAGTTTAACGATACGATCCGCGAAGTCTTCGCCGTAACGCCGAGAGAGTTGCGGCGCGGTCGGGGCGTGCACGATGCGTCAGTGCGGGGGGAGATCCCACTCCGACTGCCGTTCAGGACACCGTTCGACACAAACGGTATGCTGCATTTTCTCGGCACTCGCGCTGTAGCCGGCGTAGAGACGTTCGATGGGGAGACCTACCGGCGGACGCTGCGTCTGCCGCACGGCGCCGGTGTCGTGGCCCTCTCCAACGGCGGCGACCACGTCCGGTGCGTCCTCAGGCTCGAGAACTTGAGGGACCTCGGTAGCGCAGTTCAGCGATGCCGCTCGCTACTCGACCTCGACGCCGACCCTGTCGCCGTCACCGAGGTGCTCGGGGCCGACCCGCTACTCGGCGCGCTCGTTCGCCGTTCGCCGGGCCGGCGCGTACCAGGGAGCGCGGACGGCGACGAGCTTGCATTCCGTGCGGTGCTTGGCCAGCAGGTCTCCGTGGCCGGCGCCCGCACCCTCGCCGGCCGGCTCGTCGCCCGCTGCGGAGTACCGCTCCCCGAGGCGCTCGCCGCCGTAGGCGACGAACCCACGCATCTCTTCCCCGGGCCGCACGCAGTAGCCGGGACGGTGCTCGAGGGTCTCGGCGTTCCCAAGGCGCGTCGTGAAACCTTGCGCACTCTGGCGCGGGCCCTTGCAGAAGGTAGGATCGTGCTCGACCCGGGCTCTGAGCGTGAGGAGGTCGAACGACGATTGTTGGAGTTGCGGGGGATAGGTCCGTGGACCGCTTCGTACGTTGCGATGCGGGCGCTCGGCGACCCCGACGCGTTTCTTCCCTCGGACCTCGGGGTCAGAAAGGCCATCTGGCGGCTCGGCAACGGAAGCGGTCGGCAGAGCGTCGCCGCCGTCGCCGAACGGTGGAGACCCTGGCGCGCCTATGCCACGCAGCACTTGTGGGCCAGCCTTGGTGGCGAGAAGGATCAGACAAAGAAAGGAGAGGTGGTAGCGTGAACGCTTACGTCGACGAGATAGAGTCTCCCGCAGGCCCGCTCACGTTCGCGGTAAACGAAGATGGAGCCCTGATGAGGTTGCACTTCGTAGAGAGCGACTACGGGCCGGTCATGGAAGAAGATTTGGAGGACGAAGGGTACGCTGTAGAAGCGGACGAGACCAGAACCGCCGGCGTCCGAAAAGAGTTGTCCGAGTACGTCAGCGGTCGGCGCAGGACCTTCGATGTGCCACTCGCATTCGCCGGCTCAGTGTGGCAGAACGCCGTTTGGATGGAGTTGACGCACATCCCCTTTGGGGAGACCAGGTCCTACGGGGAGATCGCGGACAACCTCGGACGGCCAGGCGCGGCCAGGGCCGTCGGCAGGGCCAACGCCTCCAACGTCCTGCCCGTGGTCGTACCCTGCCACCGTGTTATCGCTGCGGACGGCACGCTCGGCGGGTTCAACGGTGGACTACACCTCAAGGAGCGTTTGCTCGAGCACGAGCGCAACGTACTCGCCGCGGCGGGCCATTAGTTTGTCGGACGTGGCGAGAGGGCAACACAACGTTCGTGTCTTATGTGAAGAGGGCGCCTCATGAGACCGCGAGATTTCGCTGGTCTCATCCTGCTCGGCGCGCTGTGGGGCGGCTCTTTCCTGTTTATCCGAGTCGCCGTGCCTGCATTGGGTCCTTTCTTGCTCGTGGAGTTGCGAGTCGGTCTCGCTGCCGCGGCCCTGTTTCTCTACGCTCTGGCCGTTGGCAGCATGCCGAAGATTCGCAACCGGTGGAGGTCGTTTCTCGTCCTGGGGTTCTTCAACGCGGCCGTGCCTTTCTCCCTGATCTCCGCCGCCGAGATACACCTGACGGCCTCCCTCGCCGCCATCCTGAACTCGACCACCGTAATGTTCACCGCGATAGTTGCAGCGGTGTGGATGGACGATGCCCTGATGGCCAGGAAGGTCGTGGGGATCGTTCTTGGAATCGTCGGGGTGACCGTGCTCGTGGGCTGGGATCCGTTGAGGGTTAACAGCCTCATCCTGTTGGCCGTGGCGGCGATGCTACTTGCTTCGCTCTCTTACGCGCTGGGAGCAACCTACGCCAAGCGGTCGTTTTCGGGCATCCCACCACTCGGGATGGCTATCGGGCAGCTCAGCGGGGCGGGGGCGCTCCTCTTGCCCCTGGCCGTGGTTAGCGTTCCCGAAGAAGCGCCTTCGACTGTTGTGGCCCTCTCCATGCTCGGGCTGGCGTTCCTGTCGACTGCGGTGGCTTACCTGATCTACTTCCGACTCATCGACAACGTCGGGCCCACAAGCACGCTCACCGTCACGCTACTCGTGCCTGTCTTCGGGCTGTTGTTCGGCGTCCTGCTCCTCGACGAGCCCATCGGGTTTGGCACGCTGGCCGGGCTTGGGATCATCCTCACGAGCGTCGTCCTCATCACGGGCATCGCTCCCCGAAAGACTAAGCCCGAAGGTAATTAGGGAGATACAGTGTTGGTTCGCACAATGTTCAGCGCGGGTACAGGATCATCTGCGTGCAACGAAAGAGCGCTATGGGCTTGCCGCTCTCCTCGTCGGAGACGGTTGCGTCCCATACCTGCGTCGTGCGGCCACCGTGGACGAGCTTCGCTTCGCACCCGATAGCACCCCCACGTTTCGTCCCGACGAAGTTGCACTTCAGTTCTATGGTCGTGAAGCTCTGTGCGCCTTCGGGCAGGTTCACGAACGTTCCGTAGCCGCACGAGGTATCCGCAATGGCGACCACCGTCGCCGCGTGCAAGTAGCCGTTCGGGGCCATGAGCTCCTCACGGAGATCGAGGCGGCTCGAGATCTTGCCTTCCTCCGCTTCCAGTATCGTCAACCCGATGAGACCGGGCAGGGTTCCCATACCGCGTTCGTTCAGCTCGTCGAGAGTAGACATCTACGGGGCCTCCAGGGTGATTGTCACGGCTTGACGGATTATCCCAGAGGTGAATCCCGTTGCTTGAGATCCGCCGTCAAGCGGTAGAATCTACTGGTGAGCGAGAGGACGAAGACGAGATCCCTCAGGGCCCCGCGCAGGGTCAGAGCCTACCTGGCGGCGAACAGCGAGCGTCCCGCGCTCCTGCTCGCCGCGAGCGAGGAGGCGGCCGAGCGTTACGCCCGCGAGGCCGAGGTCTTCACCGACGGTCCTGTCGTCCACCTGCCCTCCCGCGGAGCCCCATACGGTGATGTCTTCGACCCAGCCGTGAGCAGGGTCGGGCGGCGGCAGAGGGCGCTCAGTTCGCTGCGTTCGGCCCGCGTCGTGGTGGCCGGACCGCTGGCCTTTATGGAACGGACGCCGCTCTACGAGCCGATGGACCTGGCCGCGGGGACGGAGATAGAGCTCGACGCTACGCTGGAGCGGCTCGTCGTCCTCGGCTACGAGCGGGTAGACAGGATCTCCCGCCCGGGGGAGTTCGCGGTCCGTGGCGGCATCGTAGACGTGTTTCCGAGCACCCGGCGCTCGCCGGTGCGTGTGGAGTGGTGGGGTGATGAGATAGAGAGCGTCCGCGCCGTCTCTCTGGCCACCCAGCGCGTGGTACGCGAGCTAGAAGCCGTAACGGTCTACGCTGCCAGGGAAGGCGACCTCGCAGGCCTCGCTGCCACGGACGAGGAACTGCCCGAGGAGGCCCGCCGCGGCGTGCGGGTACCCGGCCTCGACCGGCTCCTGCTCGGGCTGAACCCTGTCTCACCACGCACGATGCTACCCGAGGACGTGGAGATCTGGCGTGAGGAGCCGCAAGAAGACGTTTCCGAAGAAATAGACGGGCTTGTCCACGAGCTCTACGACAGGGGGATGCCTGATCCCGACGTCGAGTTCTCCCTCGGTGAAGAAGGAGAGACGGTTTCGGCTCCACCGGTCGCGGCTTTCGCCGACACTTTGAGGGCGGCGGCCCGAAGACTCGACGCGCTGGTCGAGGATGGGCTCGCTGTCTTCATCGCGTGCTCCTCACGCGGGGAGGCGAGGCGGACGGTTTACGCTTTCGGGGAGATCCACCGCACCATGCGCGAGACCCCGCGGGTCGACGCCGATCTGCCACCAGGTCTCTACGCTCTTCCTGGGGAGGTCGAGGAGGGGTTCACCTATCCCGAAGGCGGGGTTGCGGTCTTCAGGAGGAACTCGCTGCTCGGCCGCAGGCGAGAGGCGCGAAGGCGTACGGGTGGCAGGTCGCTCGCCTCCTTCGCTGACCTGAAGGTCGGGGACCTGATCGTGCACGCCATGCAGGGTATCGGACGCTTCGAGGGGCTGGTGGCCCAGGAAGTCCTAGGCTCAACCCGTGACTACATGCAGGTGAGCTACCGTGGGGGCGACACGCTCTTCGTGCCATACGAGCAGATGGAGCTGTTACACAAGTACGTCGGCGGCGACGGCGCGCGCCTCGACAAGCTCGGTGGCGCGACGTGGGCGCAGGTTACGGACAGGGTCAGAAAGCGGGTCAAGGCGCTCGCCGGCGAGCTCTTGCGGCTGCACGCGGCGAGGGCCTCGGCCCCTGGCTTCGCTTTCCCCGAGGACGGGGAGTGGGAGAGGGAGCTCGAGGAGAGTTTCCCTTACCAGGAGACCCCCGATCAGCAATCCGCTATCACCGCCGTCAAGTCGGACATGCAGATGCCTCACCCCATGGATCGTCTGGTCTGCGGGGACGTTGGCTTCGGCAAGACGGAGGTGGCCGTGAGGGCCGCCTTCAAGACGGCGCTCGCGGGCAAGCAGACCATGATGCTCGCCCCGACGACCATTCTCGTGCAGCAGCACGAACGGACCTTCAAAGTGAGGCTCGACTCCTACGCCGTCAGGGTCGAGAGCCTCTCGCGCTTCACCTTGCCGGCCGACCGGCGCAGGATCCTGGCTGACTTCCGGGCCGGGGAGGTGGACGTGCTCGTCGGGACGCACGCGCTGCTCGGATCCGAGGTCAGGCCCAGAGATCTCGGGTTCGTCGTCGTGGACGAGGAGCAGCGCTTCGGTGTCAGGCACAAAGAGCGCATCAAGGAGTACAAGACCTCTGTGGACGTACTCACGCTAACGGCGACCCCCATCCCACGCACCATGCAGATGGGCCTGGCCTCCCTGCGAGACATAAGCGTGATCGAGACGCCCCCGGCTGGACGCCGCAGCATCCTCACGCACGTCGGACCCTACGACGAGGACCTCGTCAAGCATGCCATCGAGCGGGAGGTCGCCCGCGGCGGACAGACCTTCTTCGTACACAACCGCGTGGAGAGCATAGACGACGTCGCAGAGAGGCTGCGCGACCTTCTGCCCGGCGTGCGCTTCGCAACCGCGCACGGGCAGATGCCGGAGCGGGCCCTGGAGGGGGTGATGCAGCACTTCCTCGACGGGCAAGCCGATGTTCTGGTCACTACCACCATCGTCGAGAGCGGGCTCGACGTGGCTACGGCGAACACTTTGGTTGTCGACCGCTCGGACGCCATGGGGCTCGCCCAACTGTACCAGCTTCGGGGCAGGATCGGACGCTCCACAGAGCAGGCATACGCCTACTTGTTCGCCCCTCTGGGAGCGACGGTCGAGTCACAGAAGCGGCTCGAAGCATTGATGGACTTCACCGAGCTGGGGAGCGGGTTCGCCATCGCCATGCGGGATCTGGAGATCCGGGGCGCAGGAAACCTGCTCGGCGCCGAACAATCGGGGCACATAGCGGCCGTCGGCTTCGAGATGTACCTCACCCTTCTGGAAGAAGCCGTCGCGGCCGCAAAGGGCGAGCCGCAAGAGCGCCGCGAGGAGCGGCCTGTCATCGTGGAGCTCACGCTCGACGCTTATCTGCCGCCGGGGTACGTCATGGATGAGATCGAACGCGTGGACCTCTACCGCAGGGCCTCAGGCCTCGGCTCCCTCGCCGAGGTTGAAGACCTGGCCGAGGAACTCGTCGACCGCTTCGGGGCGCTACCCGAGCCGGCCAGAAACCTGCTCGGCCTCTCGCGGGTCAAGCTCCTCGCCCGCGAGGTTGGCGCGAGCTCTGTCACGTACCGTTCAGACAACCTCACCGTCACCGGCGCCACGGCGGGCTCAGCCGCCCCCGCCCTCATAAGGAAGGCCACGGGGGGGATCGTGACGACGAGGACCGGCAGGATTTCGGTCCGCGCCCCCGAACTAGATCCCCTCACCCTGGCGGAAGAGTCGCTGCGGGCGCTCGCGCGGGCAGGCTAAAGGGCCGAAACTGCCATCCTGCGTGCTATAATCCCCGGCGGTCTCTGGCATTCAAACAGTGAGGTTCTTCGTCATCTTGAGCATGTTTTTCGGAAACAGGATGTTATGCGTCTATTTGCTAGTAGGCTTCGCCATACTCGTCTTGGTGGGCTGTGCTCCGGCCGAGCCGGTCGCCAATGTCGACTCCCAGGCAAGGAAAGTGGTGACCTTCGAGGGCGGAGACGTCACGCAGGGGGAGTTGGATGAGTTCGCCGAGCAGGCCGGTGTGCCCAAAGACGATCCGCAGTACCAGGCCACCGTACAGCAGATCATGCCCCAGATCGTCAGCGTCGAGATAGCCAAGGCCTACGCCCAGGAGCACAACATAACGGTCTCTGACAAAGAGGTCGACCAGGAGCTCACGAAGCTCAAAGAGCAGGTAGGCGACCAGGCCCGCTCCTCCGGACAGGACGTGAGCAACCAGGAGGCCTACGAGCAGGCCTTGAAGCAGAACAACATTACGGAGGAACAGCTGCGCGAGGATATCCGCGAGAACCTCCCGGTCCAGAAAGTACAGCAGAGGGTGGCCGGCGACGCGGAGCCTTCCGACGAAGAGATCCAGAGTTACTACGAGAAGAACAAAGAGGCCCAGTTCATGACCCCCGAACAGCGGTGCGTCAGGCACATCCTCTTCAACAAAGACCAGAAAGAGAAGGCCGAGAAGGTAAAGCAGCAGCTGGAGGATGGCGGGGACTTCGCGAAGCTCGCAAAGGAGTACTCCCAGGACCCGGGCAGCGCCGCGAATGGCGGGGACCTCGGTTGCTTGGGCAAGGGCGAGACCGTACCCGAGTTCGAGCAGGCTGCCTTCGGTGCCGAGCAGGGTGAGATCGTGGGTCCCGTCCAGACCGAGTTCGGCTACCACATCCTCGAGGTTACGGACGTCAAGCCCGAGCAGACCCGCTCACTTCAGGAGGTCGAGTCGCAGATAAGGTCCCAGCTCGCTACCGAGAAGCAGTCCGAGAAGTTCAACAACTGGATCGAGGAGCAGAAAGAGGAGCGCGACGTCAAGTATCTGAAAGGCTACAAGCCGCCGGATCAGGGGTAGGGTCGGTGGCGCCACACGTGGGCGTGGGGTTAGTATAGAGCTAGTCAGCACGCCGCCTGCGGCGGATTGTCAGCCAAAAACATGGGAGTGCGGCACACAGGGTAGGACAATAAGAAATCGGGTACCACGACCACTGTACAGGGGCGTCGTTGAGGCTCGGAGGCTGGCTCGCCGACACAACGCTGAAATGCTGACAAAGGGAGGATAATGACGGAAATCATCGCTGTTCACGGGCGTGAGATCCTGGACTCCAGGGGAAATCCGACGGTCGAGGTGGAGCTGGCCACGGTGAGCGGGTTCGTCGGCCGGGCCTCGGTCCCCTCGGGAGCCTCTACCGGCCAGAACGAGGCGGTCGAACTGCGGGATGGGGAAGGGGACCGCTACGGCGGCAAGGGCGTGAAAAACGCCACCGAGAATGTGGACACCGAGCTGGCACAGGTGGTCGTCGGCCTCGACGCTGCCGACCAGAGGACCCTCGACCTTGCCATGATCGAAGCGGACGGCACAGATAACAAGGGTCGCCTTGGGGCCAACGCGATCCTCGGCGTCTCGCTGGCGGCGGCCAAGGCATCTGCGGAAGCCACTGCGCTCCCGCTGTATCGTTACCTCGGTGGGGCCGGGGCTTACACCCTTCCTGTCCCTTGCGCCAATATCCTGAACGGCGGCGCCCACGCGGCCAACAACGTGGACTTCCAGGAGTTCATGGTCGTGCCCGTAGGCTTCGACACCTACACCGAAGCGCTACACTCGGTGGCGCGGGTTTACCAGGTGCTCAAGAAACTTCTCGCCGAGCGCGGTCTCTCCGGAGGCATCGGCGACGAGGGTGGCTTCGCGCCCGACCTCGAGAGCAACGGAGCGGCGCTCGGGCTCATCTCGGAGGCCGTCGAGAGGAGCGGATATTCATTAGGGGATCAGATAGCCTTCGCGCTCGACCCTGCCGCCTCCGAGTTCTACGAGAATGGCGAGTACGACCTCGCCGGCGAGGGTAAGAAGCTCTCCCGGGAGGAGATGGTGGACTACTACGTGGGGCTTTGCGACGAGTATCCTATACTGAGCATCGAGGACGGCCTCGCCGAAGACGACTGGGAGGGGTGGGCCATGATCACCGAGAGGCTGGGAGACAGGGTCCAGCTCGTCGGCGACGACCTCTTCGTAACCAACCCGAAGATACTCGCTCGCGGCATCGGTGAAGGTGTCGGAAACTCCATCCTCATAAAGGTCAACCAGATCGGCACGCTCACCGAGACCTTCGAGACGATGGAGCTCGCGCACAAGTCAGGTTACACCACGATGATCAGCCACCGCAGCGGGGAGACCGAGGACGCGACGATCTCCGACCTCGCCGTGGCCGTGAACGCCGGACAGATCAAGAGTGGCGCGCCTGCCCGCGGCGAGCGCGTCGCGAAGTACAACCAGCTCCTCCGCATAGAGGAGGCTCTTGGAAGTTCGGCCGTCTACCCCGGCCTGGCGGCATTCAACCCGAGGGTGAAGCCGGGGAGAGGGGACTGACGTTGCGCAGGACGAAGATAGTCGCGACCCTTGGTCCGGCGACCTCCTCGGAGGAGGCCATCGGGTCGCTCATCCGTGCCGGGGTAGACGTGACGAGGTTCAACTTCTCCCACGGCGAGCACAGCATGCACCTGAAGAACGCCGAGATCGTACGCGGCGGCGCCAGGAAGCTTGGGCGCAACGTCGCCATTTTGCAGGACCTTCAGGGACCCAAGATCCGGACCGGCGAAGTCGAGGGCGAGACGGAGCTCGTAGAGGGCAGCCGGATCGTGATCGCCCCAGGAGAGTTCACGGGGGACGCGAGCCGGCTCTCGACCTCATACGAGAGCCTGGCCGACGATGTGCGCCCCGGCCATCGTCTCCTCATAGACGACGGCCTCATCGGGCTGCGGGTCGAGAGCGTCGAGGATGGCGAGGTCGTATGCGAGGTCATTGAAGGCGGCCCTGTCTCTTCCCACAAGGGGCTCAACTTCCCTGACTCGACCCTCTCCATAAGAGGTCTCACGCCCAAGGACGTCGAGGACCTGCGTTTCGGGATGGAGGAGCTCCACCCCGACTGGGTGGCTATGTCCTTTGTGAGAACGGCGGACGAGGTCTGGGAGGTCAAGGAGCGGATAAAGGAGTTCGGCGGCAACGCGCCGGTTATCTCCAAGATCGAGAAGCACGAGGCAATAGACAACATCGAGGAAATAATAGGGGCCTCGGACGGCATCATGGTCGCCCGCGGGGACCTCGCGGTCGAGCTCTCCGCCGAGTGGGTCCCCATAGAGCAGAAACGCATGGTGGCGCGTTGCAGGCGCCTCGGCAAGCCGGTTATCGTGGCCACCCAGATGCTCGACTCCATGATCCGGAACCCCCGTCCGACGCGTGCCGAGGTCTCCGACGTCGCCAACGCCATCTTCGATCGGGCCGACGCGGTAATGCTTTCAGGGGAGACGGCCGTGGGACGCTACCCGATGCAGAGCGTGCAGGAGATGGAGCGGATCTGCCGGGCCTCGGAAGGGGCTATCAACTACGGACGTGACATCCCGGCCTCGGCTTCCTGGGGGAGGGGTGACCGCTACGACGCCGTTACCCACGCGGCCTGCGAGCTCGCAGAAGACCTCGAGGCAGAAGCCATCCTGACCTCGACCCAGACTGGGCTCTCTTGCATAAGGGTCGCACGCTTCAGGCCGCCCAACAAGATCCTGGCCATAAGCCCCGTCGAGCACACGGTCAGGATGCTCGCGCTGGTGTGGGGCGTGGTCTCTATCCACGGGGAACAGGCAGGCTCCCTGGAGGACCGTTTCAAGCGGGCCATCGAGGCCGCCAGGGAGGCCGGACACCTCAATGACGGCGACGAGGTCATCCTCACGGGCGGGACAGCAGGGTCCGTGCCAGGCTCGACGAACGTCGTCGAAGTTTCCACGGTGGGCGAGGACATATAGAAGGAGCATGGTGAGCCCCAGGTGAGCGTACCCAGGAGACTGAGGCCGCTG
>DASTKM010000174.1:0-10255 GCA_035715885.1 Rubrobacter sp. | reverse complement strand
ATACTCGCCGCCATCGCGATACCGAATTACATCGGCCAGCAAGACAAGGCGAAGGACGCCGCCGCCATGGCGCAACTGCGTATGGCGGCCACATCGCAGCAACTCTATTACGTGGACCGGCACGCGTACGCCGGCGACACCACAGACCTCGAAGCCTACGGTTTCAGGCAGGGAGCGCAACCGGTTACGGTAGGGGCCGCTGACGGAAGTACCTACTGTATGCAGGCCCCTGGCGGCGCAGGCACGTTCAGGATCACCCAGGACACGGGTAGACCCGTAGCAGGCGCATGCTAGGAGATCTCCAGTGGTTGGCGCAGAGCGTTCAGTTTACGCCAGACGCAGCCCCGCCTGCTCTCACAACACGGAACGAAATGGAACTCGCCCGCGTCTTTCGCTAACATACGACAAGGGCCGACGGCGTACTTGGAGGGGGGCCCGTCGGCCCTCGCTCATGGATACGCAGCGTGCCCTGTGAGGTTGCGGAATCAGGATAAGGGTTCGGCGGGAGTCGCAGGTAGAATCGTTCAGCCTGTAACGGCGGGCGGATCAGTCAGCGCGGCCTTCGCTCTTCAGCATCTCCCTTATGCGCCTGCCTTCGCGGTGGCCGCGGTAGTAGGAAAGCCTGTCAGGGTACTCGGTCCACGCAGCGAGGCTGTTGTTGGTCGCGAACGTCTGCGCCTGCCCGAAGCGCCCATCCTCCCAGCCACTCCTGTAGGCCGAATCCTCGCGGCGAACCCCCACTCCTCCGGTTGCTCTCTCTCGGATCATTCCACACCTCCCAGGCGAGTGGCTCCTACGAGCATCATATAAACACAATGGATTCATAAATGTAAGGGCTGATCTTAATAAAAACGAACAAAAGTTATAAAATTGCCATATTTGGTGACTCTGGGGCGTCAATTGAGAGTAGGTTGTGCTATTTGGTGCTATTTCACCAGGTGAAGATGCGAGCGGCGTCCGAGAAGATATGCGAAGAGCGTTGCTCCGAGCAGGGCTGGGGCGACAAGACCGGACAGGAAGGCTACCCCTGTCCAGAAGGCGGTGGCGATGGTCGCGCTATCCAGCAGGGTGGGTCTGGGAGTTTCGGACCACCTTCCGGTGGCGAGGAGCAGGGCAGTGGCGAGGGCTCCGGAGAGCAGCCAGCCGGCGTAGTTACTGGGTGGCACGCCGTAATAGACGCCGCCCTGGGGCCACACCCAGAATCCCAGGGAGGCTGCGCCAGGGTCGAGAACGGCATCCATCCAGACGAGGAGCAGGGTAGCGTAGAGGACGTGCAGGAGACGTAGTCGAGTCCCCCACGAGGCTGCCACGGCCCCGATAACGAGTGGCGCGTAGGAGAGGGGCAGGAGGTAAGGGACGATTCCGGCGAGCCTGGGTCCGAGGGCGTCGCCATAGTAGAAAGCGCCGTAGGGGAAGCCTGTCGCGACGCCGATGGCCTCTACAGCATAGGCCAGGCTGGAGAGGGCGAGCAAGGAGAGTGTTGCCCGGCGTGGGCCCAGGTAGCGGAAAAGTGCGACGGCCGAGGGCAGGGCGATCAGGACGGTAGAGACGTATGAGCCTAAGCTCGCACCCTTTACGTCCGGGTAGCGGACGGCGAAGAAGGCGGCCGCGAGGGAGAGGACGCAGGCCAGGATCAGGGGTCGCGGTGTGGTACGGCGAAGCTGGGTGAACACCCTTGCCATATTATAGGGTCTGCGGGGATGCCGCTGGTATATATTAGGGTCTGTGATCCTGCGTCTGCTCTACATCTCGCGGCCCCTGCTCTGGATCAACACCGTAGGTCCGGCCACGATCGGGATGTGGCTCGCCGGGAACCTTTTCGCGTGGGGAGCCCTGCCGATTCTGTTGTGGCTCACACTCCCGTTCAATCTTCTCATCTACGGCGTCAACGACGTATTCGACCAGGAGACGGATGCCAAAAACCCCCGCAAGGGTACCCTGGAAGGGGCAAGGATAGACCGCTCCGAGGTCCGCCCCCTCGTGCTCGGCGTCATCTTTACGAATGCGCCGTTCATGATCTACGCTCTCCTGTTCGCGCCTTTCTCTGCCACAGCCTGGATGCTACTCTACGCGCTGGTCTTCCTCGGATACTCTGTCCCACCCGCGCGCTTCAAGGCCCGTCCATACCTCGACTCACTGAGCAACGCGGCATACGCCTTCCCGCTCGTCTTCGTGCCGCTCTCCCTCGGCGAAGGGCCCGTCTGGTCTGCAGCGCTCGGGCTCATGGCGTGGAGCGCTGCCAAGCACACCTTCGACGCTGTGCAGGACGTGGATGAGGACCGCAGGGCCGGCATCACGACGACCGCGGTCCGGCTCGGCCCGGACGGCGTCGTCCTCTGGGGCGGTGCCCTCTGGGCGCTCGCCACCGCATGCTTCGCCTTTCTGAGCGTGCCCGTCGCGCTTCTGAACGCCGCGATAGCGGGTACGCTGTTGTACGTCCTGCGCCAGAGCCCGACACCGGAGACGGGACACCGGCTCTACAAGTACTCTATCGCCTTCCCCTATGTGGCCGGCACCTTCGCCGGCGTGCAGCTCGTCGCGGCGCTGTCTCTGGGGGCTTACCCTTGAGCCGCGTGGTCGTAGTGGGCGGTGGCATCGGGGGTCTGGCCGCGGCTGCCCTGATCGGACGCGCCGGGCATGAGGTTACGTTGCTGGAAGCCACTCCCTGGCTCGGCGGGAAGAGCCGGCGCATCGAGCTCGACGGCCGGCGGATGGATACAGGGCCTTCGCTCCTCACCTTCCCCGGTGTGTGGGAGGAGTTTCTGCGGCGCTGGGACGCTGCGGAGCAGGAGCCCGGTGAGGCGGCTGAGGTCGCGGGGCTGAGGCTGAAGCGGCTGCCCGAGGTAGGACGGTATTACTACCGCGGCGAGACAACGTCGCTGCCTGTGGAGGAAGGCCATCCGTGGCGTGCAGCGTGGGAGCGGTTCGCCGGTATACACGGTGGACTCGGGCCCGAGGTCACGCGGCTACTGACGGCTGACCCCGCAGACCGCAGGACGCTACCCACGCTCGCACGTCTTCTCAGGGTCTACGGGGCAAAACTGACAACCCGTTCCTACCTCGATGAGCTTCAGTGGCTGCCTGAGGGGTTGAGGGAGATCATCGCCATCCACACGCTCAACGCCGGGGTTGCGCCGACGCGGACGCCTGCGCTCTACGCGAGCATGCCTGCGATCATGACCGTCGATGGTGTTTTCGTGCCCGAGGGCGGCGTCTACGAGATCGTGCGCTCTTTGTACCGGCTCGCGCGACGCGCAGGGGTGGAGGTCAAAACAGGCGAGGCTGTGCTCGAGATCGGGCGCGGCAGGGTCGTGACGGCGGAGGGCGAGTACAGGCCAGAGAGGGTGGTTAGCGACCTCGACGCCGGCAGGCTGGAGATCTTGCTGGAACCCGAAAGAGGGCTCGCGAAGGAGAGGCTGTCTTGCTCCGGGGTGGCCGTGTACGCGACGCTCAGGGAAGAGTTGCCAGCCTGGGTCGGGGTGCACAGCGTCGTGCTGCCTTCCGACCCCATTGCGCTTTACACGAGCCTCGAAGCTGGCATAGAGCCGCGGGAGTCGATGGCGTTCCTCAACTACTATCGTGGGGGTGAGATCTACCCCAACGACGGGGGGACGCTGGCTTTATTGCTCACGGCGCCGGCGAACGGGCGGAAGTACGGTCTGGAGGACCCGTTTGTCAGGCGGGAGATCGAACGCGTCTCCGTCGCTGCTGGACTGCAAGAACCGGCGACCACGTATTTCGGGGAGTATGAAGTCCTCGACCCAGGATACTTCGGCGCCTGGGGGAGCGCGGGTGGGGCGCTATACGGGGCCATGCGTCCGTTCTGGAGGAGCGGACCATTGCACAGGCCCCTTTACAACGACCGTAGACGTCCGTGGCTGTGGCGGGTCGGGGCTTCGGTGCATCCTGGGGGCGGCATACCGGCCGTTCTCGGGGGGGCCATGATCTCGACGGGCAGAATGCTCCGATCTCTGGTTAAGTGAGAGAGACCGAGGATGGGAGGACATTCGGGATGAAGTTGAGAAGCAAACGTGACCTGTTCGAGATACCAGAGGACATCGTCTATCTGAATTGCGCGTACATGTCGCCGCAGCTACGCTCGGCGCGGGAGGTCGGGGAGAAGGCCGTATCGCGCAAGTCACGGCCCTGGGAGATCACGCCTGACGACTTCTTTGAGGATGCAGAAGAGATCCGGGCGCTGTTCGCGCGGCTCGTCGGCGGGGATGCCGACGGCGTCGCGATCATCCCCTCCGTCAGCTATGGGATCTCCGTCGCAGCGGCGAACGTACCCGTGCGAGAAGGAGAGAAGATTGTAATCCTCGAGGACCAGTTTCCCTCCAACGTCTACGCGTGGGGCGGGCTGGCGGAGCAGAGCGGGGCCAGCCTCGTCACCTTACCCCGTCCAGAAGATCTCGACTGGACCCGTGCCCTGCTCGAGGAGATCGACACTGACACTGCCGTTGTGGCCGTCCCGAACTGCCACTGGACCGACGGATCGCTCGTCGACCTCGCAAGCGTGGGCGAGAGTGTCCGCGAAGCGGGGGCGGCGCTGGTCGTCGACGCGATACAGTCGCTGGGGGCGCACCCCTTCGACGTCTCGGAGGTTCGGCCCGACTTTCTGGTGGCCGCATCGTACAAGTGGCTGCTCGGACCATATGGTGTCGGGTATATGTATGTCGGGGAGGAGTACAGGGAGGGGAAGCCCATAGAGCACAACTGGATCAACCGCCGCGGAAGCCAGGACTTCTCGGGGTTGGTAGATTACCAGGACGCCTTCCAGCCTGGCGCCAGACGCTACGACGTGGGGGAGCGGAGCAACTTTGTCCTGCTCCCTATGGCGGCCGAGGCGTTGCGCCAGCTCATCGACTGGGGAGTCGAGAACGTCTCAGAGACCATCGGTACTTTGACGGACCTCGTAGAAGAGAGGGCCGGAGCACTCGGTATCGTGACGATCCCCAAAGGGAGGCGGGCGCGGCATATGATCGGGCTCATGCTAGGCCCTGATGCTCCTGATGACCTCGCCACCCGGCTTACGACCCACAACGTCTACGTCAGCGTGCGCGGCCCGAGCGTGCGTGTCTCGCCCCACCTCTACAATACCGAATCGGACGTGTATCGGCTCTTCGATGTCCTGGAGCGAGTGGCCGGTTAGAGCGGTTGGTATGTGCGGCCATCGCTTCTACCTTGTTCTGAGGAGCGCCGACGCTATCCGGTGCTCACCCGTTCGATGCTCGACCAAGGAAGGAACTCATATCCGGTCGGGTCCCCGCTCGAGTCTCGGGCGTCGAGGAGCAGGCCGCTCTCGTTCTGGTCGCAGACGTAGCCCTCCAGATCGACTCCGGTTCTGGCCGAGACCGTGACCGGGCTGCCACGGCCCAAGAAACCCTCGATCCGCGGCGCGTCTTCCCGCATGCCCTCCTTGCTCTCAGCACCTTCCACCGTGTCTCCTTCTTGTACCGTATCTGACACACGGAAGGTTACAGTACAGCACGCGCCCTGTCGGGCGCTTGTCAGCACGTCAGCACGCCGCCTGGCTTCGCCAGACGGCTTGTCAGCATTTCGGCTTGTCAGCGTTCGTTTGTGGTGGGTCGATGACGGGACAGATAGCCTCTAGACGATGCTGGTCCTGTACTGTGTGGGGAGGAGATCTGGGACTTCTTGCCAGTGGGAGAAGCCGTGTATGTCGCTCCTTCTGGTGAGGAGGTCGCGGTTCCAGGGCTGTATCTTGGCCGCCGTCCACAGACCGGCGTCGGCGACACGCCCTATGGTGTCAGGTCTGTCGTCTATGAGGCCGAAGGCACCCAGTTGCTCCAGGATATCGAGCTTGTCCTCCCTCGTAACCGTAAGTCCCACATCAGGGCCGAAATGGGTTTTGAGCCAGGGTTCGAGATGAGGGGTCAAGGTCTCGGGATCGTTGTGGGTTACGAAGTGAATCTCGATGCCCTGGCTTTCTTGCAGCGCGCGCAGCACCTCTGAGGCGCCAGCATAGGGTTCCCGATCCCGGACGCGCTCAGGGTCGAAGACGCGGTGGAAGATGGCGGTCGTTGTCTGCTCGCCGTAGGTGTCGAGGACGTGGGTCCAGGTGGTGATACGGTCCATATCCAGCGTTTCGCCTGTGATGTCGAGGACTGCCGAACAGACCCAGGCTCCCGTGTCCCAAATGGTGGAGTCAACATCTGTGCAGAGGATCGGTTTCAAGGTACTGACAACTCTTCGATCGGGATTGCCTCTGTGAGGCCTGATGCGGGGTCTATGACAGCGTAGGTCGCCCCCGCTTCGCGAGCTACGAGGGCGTGGCGTCTGAGGCCGTCCCTGTCATCTATGGTACCGAGGCTGTCCGGCAGGTCGAGGTGGGAGGCGCGCTCGCGGAAGTCGCGGGCGTTCTCGGGAGAGCTGAAGAGCGCTGCTACCAGGACCTCTCCATCGTCGACCTCCACGGTGATCAGGGGCGCCTCTCCCCTCTCGTCGGAGATCATGTACAGCGGGAAAGGGATCTCACCGGCCATCTCCTCAGCCTTCTGGGCCACGTCTCCGGCGTGGAAAACAGCGGCGCCTCTTTCGGAGACGACGAGCACGAAGTCTGCTCCAGAGAGCGCGAAGACTTCTACCGAGCCCCAGTCGGAGAGCTCCCTTGGATCCAGGCCAGAGAGGCTTTCCATCCCGTGCGCGGCCGCACCAACGGAGAATTCTCCTGCGAGCTCTCTGTCCGAGAACAGGGCGCTGACTTTTGCCCCTTCGCCGCCTACCTCAGTCTCCTGGAAGACGTCCCTTCCTTCGGGATCGACCAGCTTGAAGAGGGGCGGGCTGGGAAGGTCGTCCAGGGTCAGTTCGCATCCGGTCTCATCCATAATCCTCCTCCCTGCTTACGAGTTCTTTGGCCGTTCCGCGAGGGAAGAACGTGGCCACGGCGAGGGCCGAGAGACCGAAGAAGAGCAGGACCCAGAATGCCGGGCTGAGCGAGGCTGCGAGGGCGCCGGCCACCTCCGAGTACGCCCCCTCAGGGATGCGGCTGCGAACGGCCGGCTGCAGAAGGGAGTTGGGGTCGGAGAGCAGGTGCCCGAGACCAGGATCACCCCCTGCTGCCCTGTCTACGGCGGCCCTGTAACGATCTCCGAGGGAAGCGTTCAGGAAAGCGCCCATCACGGCGACCCCGATCAAGCCTCCGACGGTACGGAAGAAGACTACCGAGGAGGTGGCCACGCCGCGACGCCGCCAGGGAACGGCGTTCTGCACGCTGACGAGGTAGCTGGTACTCGAGAAGCCAAGCCCCAGCCCGATCACCACAACGGCCAGTACGACGTAGGAAAGCGAGGTTCCGCTATCCATAGGTACGCAGAGGGCCGACCCAAGTGCGAGCAGGGCCGAGCCGAGCAGGAGCGTCGTGCGGTACCCGGTGAGCAGGAGCAGCCTTCCGCCGACGAAAGATCCAACGGGCCACCCGATGGAGAGTGAAGCTACGGCGGCGCCAGCCGTGATCGCGCTCCCGCCGAGGGCGCCCTGCACGAAGAGCGGCACGTAGACCGAGACGCCGAGCAAGACGCCGCCCATCGCCACGTTACCGAGGGCCGAGACGGCGATGATCCGCTCCGAGAACAGGTCGAGCGGAACCACGGGGTCTTCAGCCCGCCGCTCGACGAGTACGAAGAGCGCGAGCACGACCAACCCGCCGAAGAGAAGGGCCAGGGTTGCCACCGAGAGCTCCCCGGCGCCCCCACCTCCCAGCAGCGCGAGCAACACGGCGACGAGGCCGCCTGTAAGGAGGGCTGTGCCGAGGTAGTCCATGCTGCGCTCACGGCGCTCGAAGGACTCGGTCAGGCTCGCAGCGAGGAGGACGGCGGCGATGATGCCGAAGGGCACGTTCACGTAGAAGACCCAGCGCCAGGAGATCAGGTCCGTTATGAAGCCGCCTGCCGCGGGGCCGACTACAGCAGAGATCCCCCACACCGCCCCGAAGAGACCCTGGATGCGCGCCCGCGCTTCGAGCTCGAAGATGTCCCCTACTATGGTTATGGCGACGGGTTGCACAGCCCCCGCTCCGAGACCCTGGATCGTCCTGAAGAAGATGAGGGCCGCCATGCTCTGTGAGGTGCCTGCCAGCACGCTGCCGAGCAGGAAGAGGAAGATCCCGGCGAGGTAGACGGGTTTTCTGCCGTAAGTATCGGAGAGTTTGCCGAAGACGGGGCCTGTCACGGTCGCCGCGAGCAGGTAAGAGGCGAAGGCCCACGGGTAGAGCTCGAGACCGCCGAGCTCCCCGATCACGGTCGGCATCGCCGTCCCTACCACCGTGGCGTCGAGGGCGGCCAGGAAGGTCCCGATTAGCGTGGCGAGCGTTATGAGCGCCTTGCGGCGGTTGCTCAGTCCCAAGAAACAGTGCTCCGGTAGCGGCTTTTACGGGGAGCGATCTTACCACCGCGTCGCACCGGGACGCGTGAGGTGAACCAGATGCCCTAGATCAGGGACTTGGGGCGGGCGACCTGTCTGACGATGGAGATGAGGTCTTCGTCGGTAAAGGGCTTTCTCAGTACCCGCACCGAGCCTTGCGTGCGTTCGGCGAGCGCTTTGGCGGCTGGGTCTTTCTTGGCTGCGGTGAGGACCACGGGGATCTTCTGGGTCTTGGGCATAGCCTTCAAGCAGTGACACGTCTCGACGCCGCTCAGCTGGGGGATCGAAACGTCCATGATTATGAGGTCTACCCTGCGGGTGAGGGCCTCCTGGAGAGCCGTGCGGCCGTCGGTGGCCGAGACCACGCGGAACCCCGCATTCTCCAGGGCGCTGGCGGAGCGTCCCAGGGCTTCTACGTCGTCGTCTGCGACCATGATGGTTGCTCTGCGGTCCACGGCGATAGATTTTACACCCAATTTACATTTGCAGCGACCGTGATTTGCGCCACAGTCCTCTCCGACGCGGCGGGGTAGATGCGCTACACTCAGCTTCGAGCACGGGTAACGAACGTCGGGTACGAGAGGTGAGCGTGACGGAGCAGAAATACTTCCGTAAAGGCTTCAGGATGCGGGAAAACGTCCAGCATCTTCTGGACCGGGACTATCGCTCTGAGGTCGTTGACAGGGTCCGTGAGAACGGCAACGTCTTCGAGACCGATGGCCTCACGATCCGCCTCGCCGATGAGTTCGGGTTCTGCTACGGGGTGGACAGGGCTGTGGACTACGCCTTCCAGACCAGGGAGAAGTTTCCCGACAGGCGCATCTTCATCACAGGGGACATGATCCACAACGCCTCCATGAACGACCGCCTGCGTGAGATGGGTATAGAGTTCCTCTCCACCGGCTTCGAGGGGCCCCATGAGAAGGCATTCGATGGACTCTCCCCCGAGGACGTCGTGCTCTTGCCCGCGTTCGGCGCACCCATAGATTGGGTCGAGAAACTAAAGCAGAAGGAGTGCGTCGTGGTCGATACGACCTGCGGGTCGGTCCTCTCGGTGTGGAAGCGCGTTACACGCTACGCCAGGCGCGGTTTCACCAGCATCATCCACGGCAAGTACTACCACGAGGAGACCAAGGCCACCGCCTCGCAGACATTGCAGGACGGCGGCAACGGGAAGTACCTGATCTTGCGCAACTTGAAGGAGACGGGCTACGTCACTGATTTCATCCTTGGCAGGATAGATGCTGAAGAGCTAACAGAGAGGCTCGCGCACGGCATGTGTCCTGGCTTCGATCCCGAGGAGGACCTGCAGCGCGTTGGTGTCGCCAACCAGACCACGATGCTTATGAGCGAGACGATGGCCGTAGGCGAGGAGCTCAGGAAGGCGATGGCTGAGCGATACGGGGCCGAGAACATCGAGGAGCACTTCGAGCTGTTCGACACCATCTGCTCGGCGACCCAGGATAGGCAGGACGCCCTCTTCGGGCTACTGGAGAGTCCTCTGGACCTGATGGTCGTTATTGGAGGCTACAACTCCTCGAACACGAACAACCTGGCGATCATCGCGGACGAGAGAGTCCCGCACAGCTACCACATAGCGAGCGGCGATTGCATAGATGGTGACACGATCCACCACAAACCAGCAGGAACGCCGCTGGACAGCAGGGAAGAGGTAGAAGAAAGCGGCTGGCTTCCCGAAGGTCCTGTGCGTATAGGTCTCACAGCAGGCGCCTCGACCCCCAACTCTCAGATAGGGCTGGCCATCGGCCGCATCCTCGAGGCTCGCGGGCTTCCGCCCGAGATCGCACTCGAATAGCATTTCAGCACGCTCGGCCTTCGCTCGTGAGATTTCAGCATTTTGTTTTCGCTGAAC
>DASTKM010000173.1:0-2548 GCA_035715885.1 Rubrobacter sp. | reverse complement strand
CTGTCCCGGATCATACGCTCCTCGTCCGTGAACAGCTCGTCGAGCAGATAGTAGTCAGTCCCCAATGACCGGGTGACGTCGGCGATCACTCCACTCCTCCTTCGCTTGGCCTCTCCGAATCTCAACTCTATCGAGACCCAGATCTCTACGCAAACTTATTATCCGTGTTATTATCAATTTTGACAAGTTTTTTCGATGGGAGGGTAGCGAGGACATTGGAAAGATCGGCGGGGCGGTCTATGGAGAGGACGACGCCCAAGGACATCTTCCTGAGCGAAGTCAAGACGCGGGATGTCTTTCCGCTGCTCATTTTGCACATCGTGAGGGAGGAGCCTGCATACGGGAACGCCATCATGGCACAGATACGTGAGATCTGTGCGGGAACCATGAGCGTCTCGCCGAACACGATCTACCCCCTGCTCAGGCGGCTTGAGGAGAAGGGGTACGTTCAGGGGGAGTGGGAGCGGCCTGATACGAGGAGCCGGCGCTTCTACAAGATAACAGCGAGTGGGGAAGAGAAGTACGCTGAGATCAAGGGCAGATTCGAGGTCCACCTGTTGCGGGTAAGAGAGGCTATCGAGTCTTTGCGCAGAGAACTCTACGGATAGGATCGGGAGGCTTGATGTCGCACAGGATCAGGAAGGTAGCCGTACTCGGGGCTGGCACGATGGGCGCCGCCATCGCGGCCCACTGCGCTAATGCGGGCCTGGAGGTGGACCTGCTCGACATAGCCCCGGATGACGATGACGACAAGAACGCCGTCGTAGAGGCCGGCTTCGACAGGATGAAGAACGCCAGGCCCGCCGCGCTCATGGCCGAGAACGTGGCTGACAGGATCAGGATCGGGAACTTCGAAGAGCACTTCGGGCGCGTTGGCGAAGCGGATTGGATCGTCGAGGCCATAATCGAGAAGCTCGAACCCAAGAGAGAGCTCATGCAGCGCGTCGAAGATACGGCGAAAGAAGACGCAATCATCTCGACCAATACCTCTGGCATACCACTGCACAGCATCTCCGAGGGACGGTCCGAGGAGTTCAAGAGACGCTTCGTGGGCACGCACTTCTTCAACCCGCCGCGATACTTGAAGCTCATGGAGATCATACCCACAGAGAATACGGACCCAGAGATCGTCGAGGCCGTCCGTAATTTCGGAGAACGGGTGCTCGGCAAGGGTGGCGTCATCGCCAAGGACACCCCGAACTTTATCGGCAACCGGATAGGAACCTTCGCAGGGATGCAATCCGCGCGCTATGCCTTCGAGAACGGCTACGGGATCGAAGAGGTCGACGCCATAACAGGGCCGCTCATCGGCCACCCGAAAACAGCGACCTTCAGACTCAACGACCAGGTCGGGCTCGACATCGCCGTCGGCGTGGCCGTGAACCTCTACGAGGCCGTCCCCGAGGATGAGTCGCGCGAGGAGCTCAAGCCGCCGGAGAAGCTCGAGAAGATGCAGGAGAAGAACCTGCTCGGTAACAAGACCGGCGCCGGATTCTACAAGCGGGACAGACGCGATGGCAAGACCGTCTTCGACGTGTTGGATCTAGAAACTTTCGAGCACCACCCTGCGGAGAACCCCGAGATCCCCATTGCGAAAGGGGCGCAGGAGCAGGGAGACCTCGCCTCCAGGCTGCAGTTCCTGATTGGGAAGGCCGACGAAGATAGGCACGCCCGCTACATAAGGGACACCCTGTTGCCGTACATGGCGTACGCTTCGCGCCGCGTACCCGAGATCTCCGACACCCTGGAGGACGTTGACCACGCGATGGAGTGGGGCTTCGCCCACCAGACAGGGCCATTTCGCACCTGGGACCTGCTCGGCGTGCGCGAGACCGTCGAGAACATGGAGTCGATGGACATCGAGGTCGCCTCCTGGGTAAAGGAGATGCTCCAGGCGGGTAACGACACTTTCTACAAGACCGAGAACGGCACCGAGCTCCAGTTCAGCCCTCTCAGCAAGGAATACGAGCCCGTCCGCAAGGACCCGATGTACGTCTCCCTGGACCGTCTGCGAGACGAGGGCAAAGAGCTTGCCAGGAGCGACTCGGCGAGCCTGCTCGACCTTGGCGACGGCGTGCTGTGCCTGGAGTTCCACTCCAAGGGCAACTCCATCGACGCCGGAACGGTCGAGATAGGCAACAGGGCCATCCAAGAGTTGGAGCGTGATGACGTGGTCGGGCTCGTCATAGGTAACGAGGGCCGCAACTTCTCCGTGGGGGCCAACCTCGGCGAGTTGGCCTACGCCGTCAACAATGGAGACCTGGATCAGATCGAAAAGAGCGTCGAGACCTTGCAAGACCTCCTGATGGCCTTCCGCTTCGCCCCCAAACCCGTGGTCTCAGCCCCCCACGGCCAGACCCTGGGCGGCGGGCTCGAAGTGTGCCTCCACTCAGACCGCATCGTAGCAGCCGGCGAGACGTATATGGGCCTCGTCGAGGTCGGGGTCGGCTTGATCCCGGCCGGAGGAGGCACCAAGGAGATGGCCCGCCGCCTGGTCTCCCCGCCGCTCCACGTCGCCCCAGATACCCCCCCGCTACCCTTCCTCCAG
>DASTKM010000172.1:0-3005 GCA_035715885.1 Rubrobacter sp. | reverse complement strand
ACTCGTTGCCGCACATGCAACGCACCAGCGTCTTCGTGTACTCTGGATGTATACCAGTCTTCATCATGTACCTCCGTATCTCAAATGCCGTCTCATATAGTCTATTACGTCTGTAAAGGAGGCGAGGGACGGGTGCCATGTCTTGTGTGAACGCACCCGTCCGAGTCTAGCCGTCAACCGCGCACGCGCTGGAGTTCACGCAGGAACTCGGGGTTCGTACGGGTCTCCTTGAGCTTCTGGATCAGGAGCTCGATCTTCTGCGCGTTATCCAGGGCATTGAGGATGCTACGGACCTGCCAGACCCGCTGGGCCTCGGCCGGCTCCATGAGCAGTTCCTCCTTGCGCGTCGAAGAGTCCTCGATGTTTATGGCCGGGTAGATCCTGCGGTTCGCCAGCTTCCTGTCGAGCCTGAGCTCCATGTTGCCCGTGCCCTTGAACTCCTCGAAGATGACCTCGTCCATCCTGCTCCCCGTCTCGACGAGCGCGGTCGCCAGGATGGTCAGGGAACCGCCGTTCTCGATGTTGCGTGCCGCCCCGAAGAACTTCTTCGGTGGGTATAGGGCCGCTGAATCCACACCACCGGAGAGGATCCTTCCCGAAGCGGGAGCGGCGAGGTTGTAGGCGCGCGAGAGCCTGGTTATGCCGTCCAGCAAGACGACTACGTCCTCCCCCTCCTCGACCAGGCGCTTGACGCGCTCCAGGACGAGTTCGGCGACGGCGATATGGTTGTCGGCGGGCTGGTCGAAGGTCGAGGCGACGACCTCGGCCTCCTCTACGCTTCGCTGCCAGTCGGTGACCTCCTCGGGGCGCTCGTCGGCGAGCACCACGAAGAGTTTGGTCTCGGGGTAGTTGGCCGCGATGGACTGGGCTATCTGCTTGAGGATCGTGGTCTTGCCGGCCTTCGGCGGCGAGACGACCATGCCGCGTTGGCCTTTACCGATGGGTGCGACCAGGTCGATAACGCGTGGGGCGATATCGTTCGGCTTCCACTCCAGGCGCAGCCGCTCCATCGGATACAGCGGCGTCAAGTCGTCGAAGTTAGGGCGCCAGCGGCCCTTCTGAGGCTCCTGCCCGTTCACCGTCTCTATCCGTACCATGGCAGGGTACTTCTCGCCCTCGCGGGCGGGACGGATCTGGCCAACTATGTAGTCGCCACGCCTCAGGTTGAAGCGTTTGATCTGGCTGGTCGAGACGTAGACGTCGCCCTTGCTCTGGCTGTAGCCCCCCGTCCTGAGAAAGCCGAAGCCGTCGGGCAGCACATCGAGGATTCCGCTCTGCACGTTCTCCTCGCCGCCCTTGCCGTCCCTGTCGCCCCGCTGCTCCTGACGGCGATCCTGACGGCCGTTCTTACGGTCGCGGCGGCCGCGCTCCTGGCGCTGGCGCTCGACCTGTTCGGTGGTGGCGAGGTTCGTGTCGGCCTCGCCGAAGCCGTCAACGGGCGCCACAGGGGTCTCCGTCGCACCGTTGGGGCCGTCTGTCGTTACGGGGGCTTCCCGCGTTGCGGTCGCCGTGGCGCCTCCGTTGGTCGTAGTCTCGTTCTGCTGGCTGGCTGCCTGCTCGGTCGCGACCTTGTAGATCATCTCGGCCAACTCCGGCTTACGGTACTTGCGGTACTGCTTTATTCCCAGCTGCGAGGCGATCTGGTGCAGGTCGCTCAGGCGCTTGCGCTCAAGGGTAGATCTTTCGGTCATGTTTGTACTCCACCTCTCCTGTTTACGATGCGGAAATGTCTTTCATCTGGTTTGCTTGTCAAAGCTGGAAGCCCCGCCGGCCTGCCTCGGGCTCTAGGGCATGGATAGTGTCCATGAATCTTACCACACGAGGCTCGGTCGACATGACGACCGTATGAGTCCTGGCACCGCCCCGGAAATACCTGACCCCGTTGAGGGGTTCGCCCGGGGTTATTCCTGTGGCTGCGAAGAGTACGTCGGTGCCCCTTATAAGGTCGTCCAGGGTAAGCTTCCGCTCGGGGTCCGTAAAGCCGTACTCTTCGAGCTTCTCGACCTGTGAGCGTTGCGTCGGCCACATCCTGGCCTGCATCTCTCCGCCGAGGCACTTCATGACCGCGGCTGCGAGGATGCCCTCAGGGGCGCCTCCTATACCGATGATGGCGTGCGGGTCGGCCCCACGCATCCCTACGGCGATGGCCGGGGTGAGGTCGCCCTCGGGCCTTATCTGGATGCGCGCTCCCGTCTTTCGGATCTCCTCTATCAGGGTCTCGTGCCTGTCGCGGTCGAGGACGGCGACCGTGATCTCCTGTGGTCTGCGGCCAAGAGCCTCCGCTATGGCCTCTATGTTCTCGGAGACGGGAGCGTCTATGTCGATGTTACCCTTTGCTCCAGGCCCAACGATCAGCTTGCTCATGTACATATCCGGGGTCCTCAACATGGTCCCCCTCGGGGCAGCCGCGACCGCCGAGATCGAACCCTCCTGCCCCTTTACGAGCAACTGCAAGCCCTCGATGGGCTCGACTGCCAGGTCGGCTTCCGGCCCTCTGTTCCCGAGCGAGTCGTCTACGCTGACTATCCCAGGATGGCTCTTTGGCGCCCTGACCCGCCCCTTCTCGTCGAGACGCTGCTCGCGCAGCACCGTTACTCTTCCTGATACCGGGACCTTCTCCAGCTCCTCGCGGAAAGCCTTGGTGGCGAGCGTGTAGGCACGCTCGGAGTCTCCAGAACCTTCGAGGCGCGCCACCTCGAGCGCGACCCGCTCGGTCACGGCGGCATATTCGACGGCAGCCGAAGCTATGGTTCCCGAGTGGGAATCAGTAACGTTAATGGGCTCTCACCGAACCTCCCATTACCCATCAAGATAGACCACACGCCACAGAGCACTCTCGTGATTGGGCCTGCTTCGAAACGGTGCGGAGTGGTTCCAGGGAACCAGTGTACCTGACACTCTGATTATACACCAGCGTCAGTACGTCGGCCACCGGCTCACGGCGCGCTGTTCGCCACCGCCTCCCGCGCGAGCCCGAGCAGCTCCTGGTCGAGGCCCTCGCCCAC
>DASTKM010000171.1:0-5905 GCA_035715885.1 Rubrobacter sp. | reverse complement strand
TTCATCTGGGTCTTCGGCGTCGCGAGGACCGGCAGTAGCTGGCTCGGCGCCATGATGGGAGATCTGGACGACCACGCTATATGGTACGAACCCTACGTGGGAGACGTGTTCGGCTACGCTTATTACATGCGCGCCGGGGAGCAGCAGAGAAGAAGGGAGGACTACATCCTCGGCGACCCTTACAGAATGGCCTGGATAAGATCCTTGAGGACGTTCGTCCTGGAAGGGGCCCACGCGCGCTTCCCCGAGTTGGGCGAGAACGGCTTCCTGGTCGTAAAGGAACCGAACGGCTCTGTGGGTGCGCCGCTCCTTGTAGAGGCCCTTCCCGAGAGCCGTGTGATCCTGCTCGTCCGCGACCCGAGGGATGTTGTCGCCTCGCTTCTGGCCGCCCAGAAAGAAGGGAGCTGGGGCGCCGGCGAGGACGCTCTGGCCGACACCGACCCTGACGAGTTCGTACGGCAGCGGGCCAGGATGTACAACGCGAGCTTCGGGAAGGCGTGGGAGGCTTACGAGGCACACCGAGGGCGCAAGGTCGCGACCAGGTACGAGGATCTCAGGTACGACACTCTCGGCGAGCTGGAGAAGGTCTACTCCTCGCTCGCTATTCCTATCGAGAAGGAGCGACTGCGAAGGGTGGTCGAGAAGCACGCCTGGGAGAATATCCCCGAGAGACAGAAGGGGCCGAACAAGCCCCGCCGCAAGGCCAAGCCCGGCGGGTGGCGGGAGGACCTGACGCCGGAGCAGGCGAGGATGGTGGAGGAGATCACCACCCCCACAATGAACGAGTTCTACCCTGGCTGGGAGCGTGCCGGGGCCACACCATCCGATTGACGGCCTTTCGCTCTTTCTGGTAGTTTGGCCCCGCAAAGCACACGGCAGGACAAGGAGACTCGATGCACCACAGAGGACTAACCACGGTGCTCTTCCTGGCCACGATCGTTTTGATAGCCGGACTCCTCACGGGCTGTGGCGATCAATCAGGGAGTGGGTCGCAGCAGGACGGCGCATCCAAAGCGGAGCAGGGCAAGAACGCTCCGGTGGGACAGGGCGAGAACGTACCGAAGAAGCAGGGTAAGAACGCGCCGAAGAAGAAGATACTGTTTGGCACGGTCACGTTCGTCAATACCAAGACCGAGGGGTTCAGCGTGCGGCCGACCATAGACGAACAGGGCAACAAACCTGTAGCTTTCAGGCTCGCGAACGAGAGCAGCATCACGCTCGGCGGCAAGGAGGCGAAGCTGGAGGACATGAAGAAGGGCCAGCAGGCGCAGGTCGAGTATGTAGAGAGGAACGAACGTAACCGGGCTCGCAGCGTGAGACTGTTCGAGGCCGGCGGAGGCTCCCAGGACGACCAGGGTGGTGAGAAGACCGGCTGAGGGCCACAAAGAAGGACGCACTCGAGAGCCACCACGTCCCTGGTTCGGATGAGAATACTCCTCACAGGCGCCACGGGTTTGCTTGGGAGTGCATTGCTCAGGCTGCTGCTCGCTCGGGGCCATGAAACGCGCTGCTTCGTCCGCGCTGACAGTCCCAACACTTCCAGGCTCGACGGGGAGAGGGTGGAGATCCTCCACGGGGACGCAGCCAGAGAGGAGGATCTCTACCGGGCGCTCAGGGACGTGGACGCCATCCTGCACGTCGCCGGGATCGAGTACGCTCCCTCCGTCGTACGGGCTGCCGGCCGGGCTGGCGTCGAACGGGTTCTCATCGTCGGCAGCACGAGCGCGCACTCGGCCTACGAGTTCCGTTCCGGTCCGAAGCTCAGGATGGAGGAACTCGTGCGTGGGAGCTCTCTCGCATGGACGATACTTCGCCCTACGATGATCTACGGCTCCGAGCGGGACAGGAACGTGCACCGTCTGCTTCGCTTCCTCGACCGCTCGCCCGTCTTCCCCATCTTCGGCCCTGGCACGAACCTCTGGCAGCCTGTCTACCACGAAGACTGCGCACGCGGCGTATTCGAAGCCCTCGAACGCCCTACGTCCGTACGCCGCAGCTACGATCTGCCAGGCGCCGACTCCCTTGCTTACCTCGACCTGGTGAAGACCGCGGCAGCGGCCCTGGGTAGGAGCCCACGCATCGTCAGATTGCCTATCGAACCGGTCCGCCTGGCGCTCGCCGCCGCGGAGAGGCTGCGGCTACCTCTGCCCGTCGACTCAGGCCAGGTGATGCGGCTGCGTGAAGACAAGGCCTACCCTTACGAAAAGGCCTGGCGCGACCTCGACTACACGCCCCGTCCCTTCAGGGAGGGTGTAGGCCTCGAAGTCGCGCGCCTGCGGAGACTCGGGATGGTGCGATCGTAGTACTTAGGGTGCTATGCTGAAATCGTGTGGCGCGAGAGGAGTAGGCGTGGCCAGGCTGGCGATCACGGTAGAGAAAGTAAGGCGGGCAAGGACTCTCTGGGCTGGCGACGGCGGGTCGCTAACGGAAGGCATGCCCCACGGCCTCTCTGTCGAGGGTATTGAGAACCCGCTTGTGTAAGGCGTGGGAGCCATGGTGATCGGGGTTGTCGCCGGTGGCGTGGCTTTCCTGGTGGCCGGAGCGTTCGTACCACTGCTCGTGAGGTTCGCCGTCGGACGGAATCTGCTCGACGTGCCCAACCTCCGCAGCTCGCACGACGTCCCGACACCCAGGCTTGGGGGCGTAGCCATATTCCTTGGGATGCTCTCAGGAGTGATAATACTTGGCCCGGTGGGTCTGTGGCCGCTGCTCGCTGCGGCGGCACTTGTATGGGCCGTAGGACTCGCCGACGACCTGTCCAACCTCCACTTCGGCGTGAAGGCCGTCCTCCAGGCTCTGGCCGCAGTGGGATTGCTGCTGTTGTATCCGCCGACGATCCTCTCGGACGCTCCTGGGTTGCTCGGCGTTCTGGTTCTCGCTGTCGGGGTGTTCTGGCTCGTGGCCCTAAGCAACGCCTTCAACTTCATGGACGGCATAGACGGCATTACGGGGGGCGTCGCGCTCGTCAACGCGCTCTTCCTCGCGCCGCTCGTGGGACAGGCGGGCGGTTTCCTGCCCGCGCTCATCGGGGCTACTGCGGCGTTCCTGATCTGGAACATAAGCCCTGCATCCATCTTTCTTGGGGATTCTGGAGCATACTTAATCGGCTTCAGCCTTGCCGCTGTGGCCCTCTACGCTCCCGCGCTCTCGGGGCAGGAGTGGACGCCTTTGGGCTTTCTGGCTTGCGTGGTCGTCTTCACGCCTTACCTCTTCGACACCGCATATACGCTGGTTCGGCGGTTGCGGAGCGGGGCTGGAAAGAGCATCTTCCTGGCGCACAGGGAGCATATCTACCAACGGATCACCCCGACTACGGGGATGCACAGGCGTACGAGCAATCTCTACTACGGGGCGAGCGTCATCGCCGGTTTTGCCGCACTGCTGATCTCCAGGGGAGACGTCCTGTCGTTCGTGGGCGTCGCGCTCGCGCTGGCGTGCTGCGTCCTGTTGGCAGCGCTGCCGAAGATTGTGAGCTAGTCAGCACGGCGCCTTTGGCGCCTTGTCAGCTCTTTCCGCTAATGGCCTCGCTCACGGCCGCAAAGTAGGATTCCATGAGCAGAAATGCCTCTTTCGGAGCTAGTCGCGCTCTGCGCGCTCTTGCTGAAATGCAGACGAGCGAAGAAGGCCGTGAAGCCGGAGCGTGCTGACATACTGACTAGCTTGAAAGGTGGTTAGATCCGCCAACAAAAGTTAATATACAGACCTATGTGGCTTTTGCAGAGGATCGGGGAGAGGCTCCTGGATCGTGTGGACCGGTTGCAGAGGGCCTTCCACCGCTCGCCGCCGGCGTTCAGGCGCGGGGCGGCGATGCTCGTCGACGCCCTCATAGTTATCGAGTCTTTCGCCGTTACGCTCATCGTCCGCGTCGCAGGAGACACGGCGGGTCCCCCGTTCTGGCCGTTCTTCTGGCCTTTCGCGGTGTTCTCGGCGCTCGCGTTCGTGCTGCTCCTGAACGCCAACGGGGTCTACCAGAGCATCCTGCGCTACACCGGCATCTACCAGGGGGTGCGGGTTCTGAGCGCGACTGCGATGGCGGCCGGCGGCCTCTCCCTGACGGTAATCTGTGTGGGTCCCTGGGGTTTTGGCCTCATGGACTTCAACCCCGTCCCTCTCTCTGTACCGTTGATGGGGTCCGTACTCGCCTATGTGCAGCTCGTCGCCGTGCGGCTCTATCCTCGGGTCTTCTACGAGATGTCCTTGAGGGAGGTCGGGCGCCGGACGCGGACGGTTATCGTCGGAACCGGCGAGCCTGGCGTGGCGCTCGCCGGGCACATCTGGCGCACGGCTGCGTCCGAGACACAGGTCGTCGGCTTCGTCAGCAGGTCTCCCGTCGAGGTAGGCAGGCACATAGAGGGCTCGCCGGTCCTCGGGGTGGTAGAGGACCTCGAAGAGCTTATCGCCCAGCACGGCATAGACCAGGTCATCATAGCCATGCCCCAGGCCAGCAGAGAGGAGATGGATTGGATCTGGCGCACCTCCATCCGCGCCTCCGCGGAGGTGAAGGTCATGCCAGACCTCGGGGAGTATCTGGCCGAGGGCGCCATCAAGCTGCGCGAGCTTCAGATCGAAGACCTCCTTGGACGCGAGTCCGTGGACATAGACCTCGACGCCCTCTCGGACTACATCAACAGTAAGCGGGTCCTCGTGACCGGAGCAGGGGGCTCCATCGGCAAGGAGCTCTCACGCCAGATCTCACGCCTCGGCCCTGCGAAGCTTATCCTGCTCGACCGGGACGAGAGCGGCCTGTACTATTTGAACACGGAGCTGAGGCGCGAGGACTTCTACGACACGGAGGTCTTCGTCGGCGATGTTACGCATTCAGAGCGCGTCAGCTTCGCCTTCGAGACCTTCAGGCCACAACTCGTCTTCCACGCGGCCGCCTACAAACACGTCCCCATGATGGAGCAGCAGGCGACCGAGGCCATCGTCAACAACGTCCTCGGCACCCTCAATGTCGCCCGTGCGGCGGGGGCCTACGGGACGAGCAAGTTCATCAACGTCTCGACCGACAAGGCCGTAAGTCCCGTCAACGTGATGGGCGCGACCAAACGCCTGGCCGAGATGGTCGTTAGGGAACTCTCCCTTCAGTACCCCGAGACGATCTACGCCTCTGTCCGCTTCGGGAACGTGCTCGGTAGCCGCGGCTCCGTCGTTCCGACCTTCCGCCAGCAGATAGAGGCCGGCGGCCCCGTAACGGTCACGCACCCTGACATGATCAGGTACTTCATGACCATCCCCGAGGCAGTCTCCCTGATCCTGCAGGCCGGGGCGATGGCCGAGGGCTACGGCACCTACGTCCTCGAGATGGGCCGCCCCGTCGCCATCACCGACCTGGCACGGAAGATGATCGAGATAATGGGCGCGCCGAACGTCTCGATAAAGTTCGTCGGCCTGCGCCCCGGCGAGAAGCTGAAAGAGGAGCTCTCGGAGGAGGGGGAACAAAGGGACACGACAGCCCATCCGATGGTCTTCAGGCTTTCCTCGGAGAACGTGAGCCCGCCCGGTGACTCGAACCTCTCTGAACTCATCGATGCTATGGTGTTTCACGCCCGCGGCCAGGAGGGAGGAAGGGCCCTCCAACTTCTACGCCGTGCCGTCCCCAACTACTCGGCCGTGGATCTGCCCGAAGTCACGGAGAGCAGGCTCGATTACCCGCTGTAAGAGCTAGTCAGCACGCTCCGGCCGTACGGCCGGAGCGTGCTTTCTGCCCTTGATGCCGAGGTAGGCAAGGTAGACGCCGATGGCGAGCCCGATCACGACGAGCGAGAAGTGTAAGGCAGGCGCGACTAGCGTTCCCGCACGGAACTCAGCAAGGAAGGTAAAGACCCTCGTACCCCAGGTGAGGAGCATGTAGACGCCTATCGCAAGTAAGATGTTCGCGGTGCGCCTGCTGATCTTCATTGGC
>DASTKM010000170.1:0-4540 GCA_035715885.1 Rubrobacter sp. | reverse complement strand
ATCACCGAGCTGGAAGGGGCCCTCGAAGAGTCCGAGGCCCGCAGGAACGAACTGGAGACCGTACTCGAGGAGATCCGTGCCGGCGGTGAGGAGTCGTCCGGGATCACAGTCTGGCCCGACGATGCCGCAGACGGAGAACCGAAAGAGCCTCTGGAGGATGTCGAGGCGCAGAACATACTGGCCGAGAAGAAGGTCGAAGCCCTGGAGGTGAAGCTCTCTGAGGCCAGAGCGGAGAGCCGGCGAAACGCCGAAGAGTTACAAAGAGCCCTGGAAAGCCTCGACCGGCTCTCCGATCCATCCCGCCGTCTGAGGGAGGGCATCGCGTTGTTCAACGAGAGCGAGCACGCGAGGACAGTAGCGTCCATCTCGAAGGCCTTCGGCCTCCCTAGGGTTCACGCGGCACTGGACGACACGTCTCCAGGGAGACCAACTCTCACGTTCCTCTGGGGCGACATGGCCTGGCGGCGCTACGTCTCCGACCCGACAGTAGGGGTCGAAGAACCCAGGGTCTACCTCACGGGTACGGGTGAAGACCCGGCCGAAGTCGAAGCGTCCAGCCGGCAGCCCAACGCCAGGATGGACTCCAGAGGGCGTTTGATGATCGGCGTGCAGGCCCGCTGAAGCGCTAACGGCGGGGCCGCGCTAGCTTCTGGTTGTGGGCGTAGAGCGCCTCCCCGCGGAGGGCCCCAACATAGGAGGCCGCGCCAGAGACGACGAGGAAGACGGCCACCAGTCCCACGGCCCAGGAACCATCGACGCCGGGCAAAAATCCTTTGCCAAGAACCAGGTTGAGCACCAACGAAAGAACGAAGGCTACGGGGACGACCAAAACCCCGTGCAGCCGATGCCTGGATGGCGCCTTGTAGCTGGCGGCCATCCCCCCGAAGTAGAACGAGAAGGCGGCGGCAAAGACGAGCAAGACGAGCGGGAGGGCGGCGGGGCCTGCGCGCTCGAGGCCGAAGAACCGTGTGAGAACCGGCGCGAATATCCCCTGTACCACGAGTAGACCGAGCACGAGCGCCAGTAGCAATCCGATCCCAACGGCCACGATGCTTCTCATGAAGGTTATTCTAGCAGTCCCCCCAGTCTCTGAAGAGCCGGGTTCACGGTAACGGCCCGCCCGTTCGGCTTGTAGGTGGCATTGTTGCGTAGTACGCTCTTGCTCCGTGAGAAACCGCACGCTGACCCGCAGAGACTTCCTCAAGATGACCGGCGCCGGGGTGGCCTCGGCGACTCTGCTCGGTGCCACAGGCTGCGACCTTACAGAGCGCATCCGTAACATCACCGTCGATCCCCCTGGCGTAACAGAGGGCACTAACGTGGTTCTGATCATCGTCGACAGCTTGAGGAAGGACCACATCGGCGCCTACGGCAACGATAAGATCAGGACCCCCAACCTTGACGCCCTGGCCAAAGACAGCCTGCTCTTCACGCGGGCATATCCTGAGTCCATACCGACGATCTGCGCGAGGAGGGCCATTCATACGGGCTTCAGGACCTGGCCCTTCAGAGACTGGGTACCGCCCAAGGGTGAGGACATAATCCTGCAAGGCTGGCAACCGATACCCAACTATCAGACAACCCTCGCTGAGATGATGCAGGCGGCGGGGTACGGGACCTACTTAGTAACGGACAACATGCACCAGTTCAAGCCATCCTACAATATTCATCGTGGCTTCGACGTCTTCGACTTCTTCCGCGGCCAGACCACAGACAATTACAGGCCGGCGTGGACCTACCCCAAGGACAAGGTCGCCCGGGCCCTCCTCAAGGGCAACATACCCGCTATGACAGCTCAGATGCGCCAGTACTTCGCCAACGTGAAGGAGCGAAAGACGGAGGCCGACTGGTTCTCCCCCATGGTCTTCTCCCAGGCCGCAGACTACCTCGAACCCTTGAGCAAGGGCGGGCCTTTCTTCCTTACCGTGGACAGCTACGATCCGCACGAGCCCTGGGACCCGCCCGAGAGCTACGTCAAGATGTACGACGATGAGCCTTACAACCTCAAGGAGCCGTTCTCGGTGATCTACGGTCCGAGCAGCTACCTGCTACCAAGAGAGCTCGAAAGGATGAAGGCGCGCTACTCGGCGGAGGTCACGATGATGGATCGCTGGCTGGGCCGTTTCCTCGACAAGATGGACGAGCTAGGCCTCTTCGAGAACACCCTCCTCATACTCCTCTCCGACCACGGCGTCGCCTACGGCGAGCACGGCTATACGGGCAAGCCAGACAACGTGCTCTGGCCTGAGGTTACCGACATTCCGTTCTACATGAGGCACCCCGAAGGCAAAGGGGCTGGACAGAAGAGCGACTACTACGCCTCTACCCACGACGTGGCCCCAACGATACTCGGCGCCCTGGGAATCGAACCCAGGCAGGAACTGGACGGCCAGGACCTCTCCGTCATGCTCGGAGACGGAGAACCCGAGGCGAGACCCCACTTCTCCATCGGCTACAACGACCATGTCTGGGCCCGCGACGATCGCTACGTCATGTTCAGCACCAACCAGGGCGCGGACGCCAAACTCTACGACTTGCAGCAAGACCCGGGCATGCACAATAACCTGGCGGGGGTCGAGCCCAACAGAGTCAAGCGTATGTTCGAAGGCTACATACTCAGGGACGCCGGCGGCCCCCTGCCCACCTACGACTACGGCACCGCCGCAAGATAGAGCGCTCCAGCGTCATACCCCTGTATTCAAGGCATGTTCGACTGCTCCCCGAGTGCCCCCTTCACCTTCTCCACTGCGGGCGGGATCACCTCACCAATACCCGTCCATACCCGCAGCGTCACAGCCCTGTCGTAGGGTGTTTTGCCCCGGTTGACCAGGACCACCCGGGCTCCTGACCTGAGCGCCAGCCCTACGAGCGAGGCCGCAGGCTGCACCATGAGCGAGGAGCCGAGGACGAGCATCAGGTCGCAGCGGCGGGCGTGGTGGTCGGCCAGCATCAACACTCTCTCAGGCAGCGGGTCCCCGAAGTTCACCACCGAGGAGATGAGGCGCCCGCCGCAGTTGGCGCACTGCGGCTGGCCGGGCACCGGCTTCTGGGTGCGGTAACCAGGACCCCACCGCCCTGTGTCCCACCCTACCTCCTGTCTGGTGAAGAGCCGGTCGCAGCCCTGACAGCGCATGAGCTGCCCGTTGCCGTGTAACTCCGCCAAGAACTCGGGGCTGATGCCGGAGCGGCGATGCAGGTTGTCTGTGTTCTGCGTGACGAGGAACCGGAGCTTGCCGAGCCGCTGGAGTTCGAAGAGTGACAGGTGGGAGGCGTTGGGCGCTACCTCACCCGGCGGAACCCGCCACCTCGGTGCCGGCAGGCCGGCGTCGCGCCGAGTCCACACCCCCTCGGGGCCACGAAAGTCGGGGATGCCCGAGTCGGTGCTGATACCGGCGCCCGTGAAAGCGACGGTGTGCTCTGAGGCGGCGATCCACCGGGCGATCTTCCCGACGTGCCGCTGGAGGTGTCGTTCGCCGGTCATGGTATCCGCCGCATAGCAGCTAGATTACTCCTCCCAGCGGCCATCGGCTTTGGCACGCTCCACCTCCCTAAGACCGGCGGGTTTCATCCTGCCTTCCTCGATCAGTTTGCTCACCTTGCCGCGGTTGACCTTCGACCACTTGCTCTTCGGCCGGCGCGGGGTGAACCGAACCAGCCAATACTCGTCGTCGAAGCTGTCCGCCTGGCTGTCGATCCAACCGTAGCAGAGGGCGAGGTCCAGGGCCTCTGCGAAGGAGACCGTCTCGATACCTGAGTCCTTCTTGGCGAACTTGAGCCACAGTCCATCCGAGCTCGCATGGTGCTCTTCGAGCCACGTCTCCCACGCCTGGCGGGAGGCGAACGGAATTGTAGGCAGTTCGGGCTTTCTGGTGGTCATGGCTCCTCCCTTTCGATCACTGGTGCCGCTGTCCGCCGAGAAGGACCGTGGAAGTTCCCATCCTCTCCCGACTATTCATCGACCTCCCGGTACAAGAGGACTCCGAAGGATGCCGGTTGAGTTTCAGGTATATCACCTTATGCTAAGGCCAGACGATCTAAAACGGCGGAAGGATATCCATGAGGAAAGTCGTGGCTGTGGAGTTGGTGTCGCTGGATGGCGTGATGGAGTCGCCCTCACATGCCAGCCGCAGCAGAGCTGAAGGCCCATCTGTCGGGTGAGTCAGGAAGGTATGCGAATCACCTGTCGGGAGGAAGCGATCCGGAGCACCACCCTTTCACTCTTGATTTGTGGTTGGTAAGGCTTGCCACGGTACTTGTGGGACAATTCGTCGATGTGCTCTCTCGCCTCCTGACCTTTCACCTTCTCTACGACTTCTCCGCGCACTTCGACGAAGCGATAGGGGTCTTCCATATCCCAGATCGTGACCGTCACCCTCGGGTCGCGTTCGACGTTGCGAAACTTCTGGCGGTGCACCTCGGTGTTGACCAAGAGGTGCTGCTCATTGGCATCGATCCACATCACCTGAGTCTGCGGGTGGCCGCCGGGTAACAGAGTAGTGAGGGCCGCAAAGTTCTGCCCACGGGCCAGTTCGAGAACCAT
>DASTKM010000169.1:0-4055 GCA_035715885.1 Rubrobacter sp. | reverse complement strand
GCCTGGCGCCAGCGCTATCTCGACCATCCCGTCGTCGGCACGCTCGCGCGGCGCTTGATCTGGAAGTTCACGAACGAAGAACGCACAGGAGCCGGCGTCTTCTACAATGGCCGGATCGTGGGCCGTGACGGCCACGTCCTGGACTGGCTCGACGACTCGACCAGCGTAGCGTTGTGGCATCCTATGCTGGAGGAACGGGGCGAGGTCCTCGCTTGGAGGGACTGGCTCGCCGAGTTGGAGATACGCCAGCCCTTCAAGCAGGCCCACAGGGAAGTCTACCTACTCACCGACGCGGAGCGGACCACGAGGACCTACTCCAATCGCTTCGCCGCCCACGTCATCAAGCAGCACCAGTTCAACGCCCTGTGCGCAGCGCGGGGGTGGAAGAACAAGCTCAGGCTCATGGTCGACGATGAATATCCGCCTGCGGCCCGGGAACTGCCGGCCTGGGGATTGAGGGCCGAATTCTGGATCGAAGGCCTTGGTGAGAACTACGGAACCGACACCACAGAGGCGGGGACCTACCTCTACCTGGCCACAGACCAGGTCCGCTTCTATAACATCGACGCCAGGGAGAACTACGCTCACGCTGGCGGGGGTGGGTACGCCGCCGGATTTCGTGGCCAAGGCGCTCCCACAGGACCACTCCCTCTCGAAGAGGTACCTCCACTCATACTCTCCGAGGTGATGCGCGACGTGGATTTGTTCGTGGGAGTAGCCAGCGTCGGCAACGACCCGAACTGGGCTGACGGCGGACCAGAAGGCCGTTACAGAGATTACTGGACGAGCTACTCCTTCGGCGCCCTCTCCCAGACCGCAAAGACGCGCAAGCAGGTGCTGCAACGTCTGATCCCCCGCCTCAAAATAGCGGACCGCTGCAGCCTGAAAGACAGGTTCCTGATCGTCCAGGGCGATGTACGCACATACAAGATTCACCTCGGCAGCGGCAACATACTGATGGAGCCAAACGACCAGTACCTGTGTATCGTCCCAACGCGCGCACCAACCACAGGTAACCTGGGAACCAAGCTATTCCTACCCTTCGAAGGCGACCGTACCCTGGCAATAATCCTCAGCAAAGCACTACTGTTAGCAGAAGACACCAAGATAAGCGACCCCACAATCCTCCACCAGATCTCCAGCTGACAAGCAGAAATGCTGACAAGCGACAGCCGAAGGCTGGAGTGTGCTGAAATGCTAGAACTGCTAAAACTGTGGCAGATACTCTCTCTGAGCCTCGAACATCTTTCTGGCATCGGGCCCGCTACCAACGAGGGGATCGTTCAGGAAGGCGTGGAACGCTAGGTCCATGTCTCCCGTCAAACCGGCCTGCACTATGGCCTCCTGGTTGAAGACGTGGGGGTGGACCAGCGCGGCCACCGGTGGGGGAAGCTCCCCGAAAACAATGCCAGAAGCCCCGGTGCCGTTGAGCGCGCCGTAGGTCTCGACTACGGCTCCTGGCGGCAAGTCCCTGACCTGGCCGGCGTTCGGCAGGTTAACGATGTTCACAGAGTCCTCGCCGGTCCACATGGCGGCCATGATGGCGGAGATCTCCTCCCGCGAGCGCCCTGTCGGGATTGGCTCTCCGCCCCGGATCATACGCCTCACCCTCTCCCTGTCCGCGGCGAGCCGCTCCCTCCTGACATCTACTGTGGTCACCCTGAGGTCGAGCCGCTTCCGCTCCTTCTCGTCGCGCAGGTATCCGGGAAGGAACTCGCACACGTGGCGGTCGCCAGCCGCCGGCAGATACCCGTAATGCCGGCACAGCTCGGTGCGGAAGCCCCAGGTGTTCGTAAAGGGGTCGGTGTCCCCCTCGGCGTCTGAAAGTGAGATCTCACGCGCCTCGCCGCCTGAGATCCTGCGGAACGCCTCGCCCGTTACGTCGCGCCCACGCACAGCTACTTCCGTGACCCAGATAAAGTGGTTGACCCCGGCCACCCTCACGTTGATGGACTCCTCGGGCACTTCGAACATCGTCGAGAGCATGCCGAGGGTGCTGAAGAGCTCGTGACAGAGACCTACAGACACTATGGAAGTAGCCTTACTGACGGCCCTGGTGAGAACCGTTAGTGGGTTGGTGAGGTTCAAAAGGACGGCATCTGCGCAATACTCCTCCATGGCGCGTGCGATCTCCACAACCACCGGGATGTTCCGCGGTCTGCGGAACAGACCGCCAGGCCCAACGGTGTCGCCGACGGTCTGCACCACACCGTAACGGGCGGGGATCTCCAGGTCGAGTGCAGTAGCGTCCAGGCCCCGGTCGAGATGCTCAACACCACGAAGTCAGCCCCCCTGAGGGCCTCCTCCAGCCGCTGCGTCTTCTCCAGCTCCAGATCGGCTCGCGCTACATCCAGGGCTCTCGTTCACCATTGGTGCATGTCCTCTAGCGCCTCATCGTTGATGTCGTGCAGGACCAGGGTGCCCCCGCGCAATTCCTCGTTCAAAGCGACGTCCTGGATGATCTTGGGTCCCCACTGATAGCTTCCTCCACCCACAAACGCTATCCTGGGTCCGCCATGCCCTTCCACGTGTTCCTCCCTCTACACACCGCTGATAAGTGCCCGAGGTTATGATACCGTGACCGATTAGATCAGGATAGTTCGCGGGAGAGGGTGCACAGGCTCACCATCGCCGTCGTAGCCTTGAGGGCCTGAGCGGGGTTGGGCTTGAACGTTCCTGACGAGATCGCAGTGGTGGGGTGTGATGACATAATGCTCGTTGGCCTGCTCTCGACGGCGCTCACCACCCTCAGGGTGCCCGAGTACGACGTCGGCGCGAGATCGGCCAGGATGCTACTCGACCGCACCAGCGGCCGCAGCGGGGAGAGCGAAGTCTTGCTCAGGCCCGAGCTTATCGTCCGCCAGAGTGCGCCGCGAACACGTGATCCGTCCCGAACTAACACAGGGGGAGAGGATATATGACCGTCGAGAAGCTGCGCTTCGGTATATTGGGATGCGGCGTCATCGGTCCGCACCACGCCAAGGCCATCGCCGGCCTCCAGAGTGTGGAGCTGGTTGCCGTGGCCGATGTCGTCCCCGAACTGGCCGAAGAGCTGGCCGATGAACACGGGTGCTCCCCCTACGCCAGCCTCGAAGAGATGTTATCGGGCGTGGATCTCGACGCCGTGTGCGTCTGCACTCCTAGCGGCATGCACGCAGAGGGCGCCATAACTGCGCTGGAGGCCGGCAAGGACGTCGTCATCGAGAAACCCGTCGACGTCACCCTAAAGGCGGCGGACCGCCTGATCGAAGTACAGCGTGCCACGGGAAGGAGGGTCGCCGTCGTAAGCCAGCACCGTTTTGATGCTGGCACGCAGGCCGTTCGGGAGGCGCTCGTAAGAGGAGAGTTCGGCCGCCTTACCTCGGGGTCTGCCGACGTGCGGTGGTGGAGGTCGCAGTCTTACTACGACTCGGGCGGCTGGCGAGGAACCTGGGAGTTGGATGGTGGGGGAGTCTTGGTCAACCAGGCCATCCATAGCATCGACCTCCTTCAGTGGTTGATGGGCGAGGTAGTCGAGGTTACCGCCCACACTGGCCTGCTCGCCCACGAGAGGATCGAAGTCGAAGATACGGCGGTAGCCATCCTGAAGTTCGAAGGAGGCGCCCTGGGCACCATCCTGGCGACGACGGCGGCATTTCCGGGGCTAACGACCAGGATCGCCGTGCACGGGGATAGGGGATCGGCCATCATCGACGACGATGAATTGAGCTACTTTCACGCCGCCGGCGAGGGACAGGAGGGAGAGGCCTACGGCGCGGGCGGAGGCGAGAACCAGGCCGAAGAGGTCATGGAGCAGTATGGCGAGGCGGCGACCGGACCAGGCGCCGGGGCAGACCCTGGCAGCCTCTCCATGGCGCACCGCGACCAGATCCAGGACTTCGTCGAGGCCCTCAGAGAGGGCCGCGAGCCGCTCATAAACCTCGAAGAAGGGCGCAAGCCGCTCGCGATAATACAAGGGATCTACGAGTCGGCCCGTACAGGCGGGCCCGTACGCATCGAGTAATAGAACAAGCTGGGGCGGGCCGCGAGAGCACCGCCCCAGGAAAGGGGTTATG
>DASTKM010000168.1:0-15017 GCA_035715885.1 Rubrobacter sp. | reverse complement strand
TGGAAGATTCGACCGTGGAAAGCTCGAGCCTGACGCAGCAGACGGCCAGCGGTCGGCTAACGCCCCCGTCGCAGGGCCGACACTACGTCCTGGGGGCCGCGGTACTCGCCTTCCGGGAGCCTCTTGCGCAACTGGCCGACGATCGTGCCTGGCACACCGTTGCGCTCAAGCATTCCGAGCAGCTCCTCCTTGCGGGCGGGGAACTCCACGCCCTCCAGGTACTTACCCACCTGGGCAGGCAGTCGCTTCCTCAAGAAATCTACGGTCCTTCACCTCCTCTTGGCCCATCGCTGGCGTCATTGTACCGCGGCGCGCTAAACCGACTTCCGCTCCAGCGGGTTCGGAGCGCTCCTCATAGGGCTCATGCTAGGCATAGGCCTGGCCTTCCTACTGGAGTACCTCTACCTCAGCGTTCGCCGGAGAAAGTCGAGCAAGTGTCGGGCGTGCCCACTTTCGGTACCATACCTGACTTCGAGGCTGCTCGAGCAAGAAAGAAGAAGAGCGGACACGCATAGGATGCACCACTCCTGTTCTTGCCCCCCAATCACCGCAGTGCCGGGAAGTCGCCTTCTGCTAAGATGGCAACGTTGCGGTAGGGAAGCTTTCAGTGGCTCTCGGAGAGCGTTGTCGAAGGGCTGATAATGTCGGGGTCGGTGACGACGTCGAGCAGGGTGACGGTGTCGGAGGCCAGCGCGGCCTCCATCGCGGGCGCCAGTCCGTCTGGGTCGCGCACGGTGTGGCCTTCGGCTCCGAGGCTCCTGGCGTAACCGGCGAGGTCCACCTCTCCTATCTCGACGCCGGCCGTGCGGCCGAGCGTCTGCTTCTGGTGCATCGCTATGGTGCCGTGTAGTCGATTGCGGAAGACGACTACTGTGATGGCGGCGCCGTACCTCACCGCCGTCTCGATCTCCTGGCCCGTCATCAGGAACCCGCCGTCGCCGCAGCAGGCCACGACGGTCCGGTCAGGGGCAGCGAGCTTCGCCGCCACAGCTGCAGGAACACCGTAGCCCATCGCCCCATTCGTGGGGGCCAGCTGAGTTCGAGAGTGGTTGTAGCGCCAGTAACGGTGGATGAAGACCGAGAAGTTCCCCGCGTCGTTGGTCAATAGAGCGTCCTCAGGCAGGGCTTCGCGCATGGCGCCGACGACACGCGTGGGGTCGATGCCTTCCCTGGCACGATCCGGGGGTAGCGTGCTGGAGTCGAGGTAGGCCCTGTGGCCCTGGGTCCAATTCCGCGCCGGGGGTGAGGGGGGCGCCTGTTCGGCCAACTGGGCCAGGGCCGTACCCGCGTCCGAGACCATCCCGATTTCGGTGGGGACCGCCGCGCCGACTTCGTTCGGGTCTATGTCTATCTGGATCACGGCCTGGTCCCCGCGCGGGAGCGAGTAGCTCTGGGTGGTAACCTCGCTAAGCCGGCAGCCGACCACCAGTACGAGATCCGCCCTCTCGAGCCCCTGCAGGGTCTCCTGTGGCGTACCGAGCGTGAGGTGTCCCAGGTAGTTCGGATGCTCGTTTGGGAACACGTCCTGCCTGCGGAAGGCCGCGTAGACGCCGGCACCCCAAGCCTCTGAAAAGGAGATCAAAGACTCTCGGGCGCCTTGCGCCCCGCCGCCAGCGATCACGACAGGACGGCGAGCGGCGGCGAGCCTTCCTGCGACGGTCCGGATATCCTCCGGCGCAAGGGCAGAGCGGGGCGTAGGCGGCACGTGGGCCTCTGGGTTATCCTGGACCGCCTCACCGAGCACGTCCGCTGGCAGCGCGAGCATCACGGGGCCTGGACGGCCTGAAGTGGCGATCCTCAGTCCTCTGGCGACGAACTCGGCGAGGCGGTCGGGGCGATGCACCGTTGCTGCCCACTTCGTGATCGGGGCGTAGAAGGCGCTGAGATCCACCTCCTGAAAGGCTTCTCTCCCGAGGAAGTCCGTCTCGACCTGCCCGAGCATAACGAGCATCGGCGTCGAGTCCTGCCTCGCTGTGTGTACCCCTATGGCGAGGTTGGATGCGCCAACTCCCCTCGTGGCCATGGCCACCCCCGGCCTCCCCGTCAGCTTGCCTTCCGCCTCGGCCATAAAGGAGGCGCCAGACTCGTGGCGCGTCGAGACGAGGGAGAGGTCGGGGTGCTCCTCGGCGGCGTCCAGGATCTCCAGGAAGCTCTCGCCGGGCACCGTGTACAGGCGCCTCACACCGGCCCGCGCCATAACCTCGGCCGCGACGTATCCGGCCGCTTTCATACCTCTATCCGCCATCCGTCCTCCGAACGATCCTGGCCCATCGGGACCACATCTCCGACAACCCGTAATCGTACACCCTCGCCCTCCGAAGAGGTCGCGGAAGGCGTCGGCAGGACATATAGTGTGTCCGAGGAGAAAAAAGGAGGAACTCTGGCCCGCGCGGATGCTGTGGTTGTGGGATGCGGTGTGATCGGGCTGACGGCTGCCATCTGTTTGCGGGAGGCCGGGCTCGACTCCGGGATCGTGGCTGCCAGGTTGCCCCACGACACAACGTCGAGCGTCGCGGCCGCGATCTGGTACCCGTACAAAGCCTATCCTGAAGACAACGTGCTCTCCTGGGGCAGCAGGACCTTCGAAATCTTCGAGGAGCTCTCAGGTACTCCCGAGAGCGGCGTCCTCATGCGCGAGGGCGTGGAGATCTGGCGCCAACCGGTCCCTGACCCGTGGTGGTCCGGTGCCGTGCCCCACATCCGTCGATGTAACGATGACGAACTACCGCCCGGCTGCAGGGACGGCCACGCTTTCGTCGCGCCCGTGGTCGAGATGCCCATCTATCTCGAGTACCTGCTAGACCGCTTCAGCGCCGCCGGGGGAAGCGTGCAGAGGCGCACCCTCTCCTCGCTCGACGAGGTAGATGCGCGCGTGGTCGTCAACTGCGTCGGACTAGGAGCCAGGGATCTGGTAGACGACGCTTCTATGGAGCCGATCCGGGGCCAGATCGTGCGTATGCGCAACCCTGGCCTAAAGCGTTTCGTGCTGGACGAAGAGAATCCGGAGGGTGTTGCGTACATCGTTCCCCGCTCGGGTGACTGCATCCTTGGCGGTACGGCCGAGGAGGGCGAGTGGGACCTCGAACCTGACCCGGAGACCGCAGCCGGTATCCTACGCCGCTGCACGCGGCTGGAGCCGCGACTGAGGGGCGTCGAGGTGCTGGAGCACAAAGTAGGACTCAGGCCGGGCCGGCCCGAGATACGCCTGGAACGAGAGGACGGCGTAATTCCCCGCATCCACAACTACGGCCACGGGGGATCAGGCATCACCCTCTCCTGGGGCTGCGCCGAAGAGACACTCAGGCTCGTGCAAGAAGCTCTCGGCCGTTAGAGTAGCATTACAGCACGCTCCAGCCTTCGGCTTTCGCTTGTCAGCCACTCAGCAATGTCAAGGGTGGTGAGATGAATGCCACAGGAGTAGGTACTCTTTGAGAATCATCTCCTACCGCAAAACCCGACATGCTGAGAAGCGAAGGCGTCAGCCTGAGCGTGCTGACAAGGCGCAGCCGCCGTGCTGAAGTGCTGCCTAGCGAAGGCGGAGCGTGCTTACTACTTGCGTAGGCGCTTGCGCCACCCCTGACTGCGGGGCTCCCCAAGCTCGGTTTCGAGTCCGGACTCGGCCTCCGTTTTGAGCGGCCTCAGCTTCTTGATCACTCGCCTCTCCATGCTGTGTCTGACCCGCGGGTAGCCCCGCGCCTCTATCTCCGCGGAGAACTCGGAGCAGAGCTCTTCCGACATCCTGAGGAAGCTCTCGACCTTCTTGCGGCTACCTTCCGTGAGCCACACTGACCGCGGTAGATACTGGTTGGATAGCTCATCGTGAAGCCCGACGACCAGCTCCCTCCGCTCTTTCTCGTAGTGGTCGTCCACATCCCCATACAGAGAAGCCCACCACACGAAACCTCTGTAGAGTCCGGCGAGATGCTTCCGGATCTCCACGACCGCCGTTCGAGGTCGCTCGACCCGTGCCCCCTCGGCCTCTATCATCTTCAATTCCGAGCCCCTCCACCATACAATTCCGTCTCACATTGCACCACACTCGCTTGTGGGCTAACACGAAACACAGCACAACATGGGGCCTCTGTTCAGCTCCGGGAAGAGTGACTTTTGCGACGATCGGCTTCCTTGCGGAGCGCTGCATGGCCCGGCTAGTTACGAGCGTGCATAGAACGCGCCGCGCTCCTGGGCGGCGCGTTTGCAGCCATTGCGTTGCTGTTACAGGTTGGTGAGGTTGCCTACTGGACCCCCAAGCTGTTGAGTCGTTCGCACTCCTCGCAGAGCGGCTTGCCGCCTGTCCCCTGTTCGATGTTCTCGGGCGCGATGCTGTTGCCGGTCTGGCGATTGCGGTTCTTGTGGTAGACCTCCGATTTGGCCGAGTGCCATGGGCCCTCGCCCCTCAAGCCACCGCTGGTCTCCCTGAGGCGGTCCGAAGCTAAACCCACGATCCCCTTATCCTTGTCGGTGGTCATGTGTTCCTCCTCACATTGCTTGCGATTGCCTGATATGCAAGCAAATGACACGGAGATCAAACATTCGGGTTCGAGGTCTGGCAGGCGCGCAAGGGTCTCTCGGACGGTGGAGGCGTTTGTTTGGCAGAGAGGGCAATGTGGGTAAGAACGCACTTGACGTTGATAGAAAGTGAGATGGGAGGAACAAGACCATGGGTCTTGGCAATCTGGGCGACTTGAGTAATCTCGACCTGGGACAACTCCAGCAATACCTGCCGAACCTTAACTTCCCGGCCAGCAAGGACGAGGTCATATCGGAGGTCCAGAATAACGGGGCGCCACAAGATGTGATCGACCAGATAAGGAACTCGAGCACCGACACCTTCAACAACGCCGAAGAGGTATTGGAGACGGTGCGAGGGAACAGGTAGAGAACAGGCGAGAATCTCTACCTCTGACCTGGACCCAGGGCCTTCCCTGGGTCCAGATCTCTTCTCGAATAGATCTCCAGGAGCACCGCTCAAAGAGGGTTCAGGCGTCAGGATTTGTCTGAAAGCAGAGCTGAGGACCAGAGTAGGCGATGTGTGCCACCTTGATGGTCCATAGGTCCGAAAAGGATTGTGACAACAGTCCGCACAGCGTCTATCCTACTTCAACAGGCCATTCACACGCTACTGCGGTGCGAGACGACCAAGGCGGCGCCGACGATAAGCGCGCCGCCAACGATTGTAGCTGGTCCCCACGCCTCCCCAAGGATCAGGATCCCTAGCAACGCCCCCACCAGCGGCTCGAGGTTCAAGAAGATCCCGGCGCGTGAGGCGGGCACGCGGGCCACGCCCCAGTTCCACAGTGCGTAAGTGGCCGCCGAACACCCCAGGCCCAAGACCAGCACCGACGCCCAGCAGAGCAGCGTCAGATCGAGCCGGGGCACACCCTCCCACAGTAGGGCCACCGGGGCGAGGGTCACCGTGCCGAAAGTCAGGATCCAGGCGGTGGCGGGCACGGCCGGGTACCTATCGCCCAGGCGCTTGCCCAGCAGCACCCATCCGACCACGGCCAGGAGCGACAGCAAGACTAGCGCGTCGCCCAGCCAGTGGTTGGAGACGCCTGGTCTGGCGACGGCGAGCGCCACACCCAAGGTCGACGCCCCGATCGCCGACCACCCCCTCTTGCCGAGCCTCTCCCCGAGGAAGAGACTCGCGAAGAACGCGACTATCGGCGGGCCGCAGCCCACGATCAGGGCCGCTACAGTAGCGCCGGTTAGTGAGAGCCCCCAGAACTGTATCAAGAAGGTGGCCGGCACAGTCAGGAACCCCACCAGCAAGAACAGAGGCAGGTCTCGCCACCAGGGCCACACCCCTTTGAGCAACGCGTAGGGCAGCAAGGCCGCCGAGGCGAGGGAGAAGCGCAGGAGCGTGACGTGGGCCGGGCCCATCTCCTCCAGGGCCCACTTGCCGAAAAGGAAGCTCACTCCCCACAGAACGCCCGCCGATGCCAGTGCTGGCATGGCGAACCAATCGCTTGCTTGGCCTTCCGTAGTGTCCAAATGTAACCTCCTCGTCAACCCGACATGGGGGTACGCTCCTAGTACACACCGAGAACCACGTTTTCGGAATGGCCGGTAGAATGTGTTTCGCGAAACTATGCCCACTAACGAAAGTGTTTCCGAGGATGAGCACAGAAAACGAAAGGCTACTGGACACTACAGGGTGGCGCATCCTGGAGGAGTTGCAGGGCAACGCCAGGCTCACCCACAAAGAGTTGGGCCGTCGGGTCAACCTCTCGGCGCCGGCGGCGGCCGAGAGGATGAGGAGGATGGAGGAAGCGGGCATCATCACCGGCTATCGCGCCCAGGTAGATGCTGAGAAAGTGGGCCTACCGCTCGCGGCTTTTGTGAGGATCGAGGTGCCCGGCGCGAACCACAAGAAGGTCGAGGCTCTGGTAGTCGAGTTACCCGAGGTGCTCGAGTGCCACCGCGCCACGGGCACAGACTGCTACGTGATGAAGGTCGTCCTGGCATCCATGGAGCACCTGCAGAAGCTACTCGACAAGCTGGTGCTGTGGGGCAGCCCGGTAACCTCCATCGTCATCTCTTCTCCGGTACCGGGGCGCGGGATCCAGCGTGGGCCGATCCCCCTCGAGGATGGCGGTTAGACTCTTGGCTGGCACGTTGGACAGTAGTACGCGGTGCGGCCCGCCGCCTTCGTCTTCAGGACCGTTCCGTTGCCCCGGGGACAGTCCGCTCCCTCCTGCCGGTGGGGGAGCAAGAACCATGCGGGCAAGCCTCCGGGATCTGCCCCGCGTTCGATGGCTGCGCGCAGCACGCGCCCGGTTTGCTCGTGGAGACCGTGGAGGGAGCTTTCATCCAGTCGTCCGACGCTCGTTTTGGGATGGAGGCGGACCTGGAAGAGAATCTCGTCAGAATAGATGTTGCCGATCCCGGCGAAAACCCGCTGATTCATAAGCGTCGCCTTGATCTCACCCCTCCTCCCTTCGAGCCTCTCCCGGAAAACAGGGAACTCTAAGTCCAGTGGGTCCGGCCCAAGCATGTGCTCTTCGACATAGTCGTCAGGGTCCTCGATCAGGTCCACCTTGCCGAACAACCGCTGGTCGTCGAACGCCAGATGGTAACCGTTTCTGAAGGAGATCAGTACCCTGGCGTGGGTGGGCTCTTCGACCGCATCTTCGTAGTAGTTCAGGCCGCCGGTCATCCCGAAGTGCAACAGCAGCCATGGTCCTTCGTCCAGTTCCACGAACAGGTACTTGCCGTGACGCCGCGTGGACTCGAACTTCCTGCCCTCGAGCCTGCGCTTCAACCCGCCGGCGGTAACACCGCCGAGGATCTTCCCGTTCTTCACCTCGACCATCTCGATGTCCTGGTGCAGGGACGTGGAGTCAACGTATTGTTTGAAGACCTCTAGCTCGGGAAGCTCGGGCACGACGACCCCTCCTTACGCTATCTCGCAACTACTTCCTTACCTTCGACGACGTGGACCATAGCGCCCCGATCCACGACCATATCACGGATTTTCGAGCTCTCGATCGTCCGTGGCGAGCCGCGTACCGACATCTCAGGTCCCCATGCGGGTGCATCGCGCTGCGGCTCATGGCATTATCAAGGCATAGGACTGTCCCGAGCAAGGAGACGACCAATGAGTATCTTCCCAACCAGGATCCTGCTAGCCACCGACGGCTCCAGGGAGGCACAGCTGGCCGCCAGCACCGCCGCCGACCTCGCCAATACCACAAACTCGGAGTTGCACGTCCTCACCGTAGCGCCCGGTAACCCTGATCCCGTTTACCACATACACGAAGGCGGCTTGCGTTACGAAACCTATCAACAAGCGCTCGAAGCGGTAAGGGAAGACGCTCAGAAGGTGCTCGACGAGCAGGTGCAAAAGCTCGAAGAGGCGGGAGGGAGTGTGAAAGAAGCCCACCTTAGGCTCGGAGAACGCCGCGATCAGGCAATCGTCCACTTGGCTGAGGAGCTGGGCGCCGGGCTCATAGTCATGGGGAGCCGAGGACTTGGCGGCGTCCGGCGGGCGCTGATGGGAAGCGTCTCAGCGTCCGTCGTCCACCACGCTCACTGCCCTGTGATGGTCGTGCGCCCGGAGAAGGAACGGGCAGAGTAAGGTCGAGAGCCCACTTGGGGACACCGGTGCCTCTTGCTCGCAATTATCGAACCTCCTAGAAAGAAGGTGCGGTCCGCGAAGTTCGCTTGTTGGGTTCCCTCACAGGGCCGCTCGCCAGGCTATTATCGTAAGGATGAGCACGGGCAGTAGTGCGAAAGCCAACGCCGCTGCCGCCACGAGATCTCCGTCGCGCCACATGATTACGAAGAGAGTCGCGACAGTTGCGGCGCAGAGGGTGATGACCAGGGCGAACAGGAGGCTCATGCCAACCTCTTCATGCCCTCGATTTCGCTGTTGCTGAGCAGCGCGACCATGCGTGTTCGCCACCGTAGCACATTCCGATAATGGAAGAGAAGGTACTCCGCGCGAGCCTGAACTCGATTCATCAGACTCTCGGAAAGCCTTCATACCCAGGAAATCACCCATTTGAGTGATGTAGATCTCCTCTACTTCATGTATGGTGCGGACTGAAGGTGAGGAGTGTAGCAAACCCTACGATAGGAGCGCCCCCATTGTAAGGAGGGTGCAAAGCTCCGGGCTTCTCGCTCTGTAGGGAGAAGCGGCCGGACTGCTGGATGGGAGATGTCTACGGGGAGAGCAGAGCGCTTTGATCGTCCTTCGCGAGGCCGCCAGGACTCGGCACCTGAGGCAGTGCGCGTCTGGTTGCTCGGGGGCTTCTGGGTTTCGGTTGGGTCTCGGACCATAGAACAAGATCAGTGGCGGCTCCGGAAGGCGGCCAGCCTGGTCAAACTTCTAGCCATCGCGCCGGGTCATCGCATTCACCGAGAGCAGGTGATGAACCTGCTGTGGCCGGATCTTGGGCGAAAGGCCGCGTCGAACAACCTCCGCCGGGTCCTCCACGCCGCCCGCAAAGTCCTGGACTCGGCGACGGGCTCCCACTACCTGGCATCCCAGGACGAGTCGCTGATGTTGTGTCCGGGAGGACAGTTGTGGGTGGACACCGAGGCCTTCGCGGAGTCCGCGGTCAGCGCCCGACGCTCCCGAGACCCCTCTGCCTACCGGGCGGCCATCGAACTGTACGCAGGGGAACTCCTGCCCGATGATCGCTACGAGGAGTGGGCGGAGAACAGGCGGGGGCAACTGCGGCGACTGTACTTCGAGCTGTTGGTCGAGCTGGCTGGACTGCATGAAGAACGCGGGGAGTACGGGCAGGCTGCTGAGATGTTGCAGAGAGCCTTATCAGAAGAACCCACCAACGAGGAAGCGCACGCTGGCCTGATGCGTCTATACGCCCTCTCCGGGAGGCCAGGAGAGGCGCTCACGCAATACGAACGGCTCAGGGAGACCCTCTCCGGGCGGCTCGGTACGGCGCCCGGTGCCACGACCCGAGCATTGCGTGACAAGATAGCAGCCGGCCGATTCCAGTCCACCCAGCACACCGCTCCCTACCATCGTACGCCGGCAAGCACAACCTGCCCGAGCCCAGGACAAACTTCGTCGGGCGTGAGCGAGAGATGGTCGAAGTCAAGAGGATGCTCGCTATGACGGGGCTGTTGACCCTCACCGGTACCGGCGGCTGTGGCAAGACGCGGCTCGCCCTTGAGGTGGCGAGTGAACTGATTGGAACATACCAGGACGGGGTGTGGCTCGTGGAGCTGGCGCCGTTGTCCGAGGGGGCGCTGGTACCCCAGGTGATGGCCAGCACTTTGGGGGTGCAAGAGCAACAGGGCCTTCCCCCCCTTCAGAGCCTACTCGATGCCCTGGGCGACAAAGAGATGCTCCTCGTACTGGATAATTGCGAGCACCTGATCGACGCCGCAGCGCGCCTGACAGTGGCCCTGCTCAGCTCTTGTCCGCGTTTGCGGGTGCTGGCCACCAGCAGGGAGCCTCTAGGCGTGACGGGCGAGCTGGGCTGGCTTGTGCCCTCACTCTCGGCGCCCGACACGCCACAGTCCCCTACCATAGAGGAGCTCGGAGGCTACGAGTCCGTGCGGCTGTTTGCCGATCGTGCCTCTAGTAGGCACCCGGGCTTTGAACTGATGTCCGAGAACGCTCAGGCGGTGGCACAGGTGTGCGCGAGGCTGGAGGGCATTCCGCTCGCCATAGAGCTCGCCGCAGCGAGGATCGGGATGCTCTCTGTCGAGCAGATCTCCGACAGGCTCGGGCATTCCCTCAAACTACTTGCGGGCGACGGGTCAGCGGACCACCGCCACCAGACCTTGAGGGCGGCGCTGGAGTGGAGCTTCGAGTTGTTTGGCGAGCCCGAGCAAATACTGTTCAGGAGGCTCTCCGCGTTCGCTGGCGGCTTCACCCTAGATGCAGCCGAGAGCGTCGGAGGGCGAGTAGGTATCGACGAAGAAGACGTCTTGGAGTTGCTCTCCATGCTGGTGGATAAGTCGCTGGTAGTGGCTAAAGAGAATTGGGAGACGGGGGCACGCTACAGACTGCTCGAGCCCACAAGGCAGTACGCCAGGGAGAAGCTAAGGGTGAGCGGGGAAGCTGAGGCAGTTAGCCGTCGGCACGCCGAGTTCTTCCTCGCCTTGGCGGAGGAGGCCGAGCCGGAGCTCAAGGGACCGCGGCAGGTGGAGTGGCTAGATCGTTTGGAGACTGAGCACGACAACCTCAGGGCTGCGCTCTCTTGGGCGCTCGGGCGGGCGATTGATCTGGGACCTAGGATGGCGGGTGCCTTGTGCCTTTTCTGGTATACGCGAGGTTATTTGAGCGAGGGGAGAAGGTACCTGGAGGCGGTTGCGAGGAGCGACGTAATACCAGCGACCCTGCGCGCCAAGGTGCTTGATGGGTTGGGATGGATAGCGGAGCCGCAAGGCGATTACGAACGAGCACGAGCAGCATACGAAGAGAGCCTGGAGTTGTACCGAAGTTCCAATGACAAAACGGGCGTAGCGAACGTGCTCGGCGATTTGGGATCTCTGGCGCTAGATCGAGGAGACTACGAGGAGGCAACTTCGCTGCTGGAAGAGAGCTTGACGTTACACCGAGAATTAGGCAGTAAAGAAGGGGTCATTGGCATACTCGATAGCCTCGGGGTCTTGGCATCAGCCAAAGGAGATCGAGAGGAGTCTATAGCGTTCCTAAGTGAAGCCTTAGCGGTGAGCCGGGGGATTGGAAACGTACGGAGGAACGCTACCTCTCTGAGTAACCTAGGGATCACGAGGTTGGTGCATGGCGATCCCGAACAGGCGATGGTGTTGCTCGAAGAAAGTTTGGCGCTATTCCAAGAAATTGGTGATAGCTCGAACATTGCCATTGGCCTCATGTATTCAGCCCTCGCCGCGTTGATCAAAGGTGAAAATGAACGAGTAGAGGCGCTGGGCCAAGAGAGCTTGGATCTGCTCCAGAAAGCCGAAGATAAGCAGCACATAGCCGACTGCCTGGAGATATTGGCAGGCGGAGCCGGAGCGCAAGGCAGGACGCAACGAGCGGCGCGGCTGTGGGGGGCAGCGGAGGCCGTGCGTGAAGACATCGGTGTGCCCTTGCAGTCCGAAGCTCGCAAGCTACTAGATCCATATCTAGCCACGGTACGTTCCAGCCTGGGTGAGGTGGCATGGCAATTGGCATGTGCAGAGGGCCGAGCAATGATGCCTGAGCAGGCTATCGAGTACTCCCTCTCCGCAGAGAAACCTATCTTGCCTCCACCGGTCGCCCGTCACTTGGGTGAGGTCTCTGCCACGCTTGCCCCTCTTACCCGTCGCGAGGAGGAGGTAGCGATACTAGGCTCTGTCTGAAACGGTTAACTTGCGGAGCGTTCCCAAAGGTCAGAAGCACCCGACGTGGTCCCGAGCTCTCGCTAAGTCCGGGCGCACGGATGCGATGCCATCTCCTTCAGGCTTGCATGGCGCATCTCACCATACCCACCATCAGATCCAGCGCCTGCTCGTCGGTTAGGCCCTGCTTGCGTACCATCGTGTGCCAGGTTTCGAAGTCCAGCGCAAGCCCTATGGCACCGAGCGGCGGCTGCGGGTGATCTTTGCCAACCTCCCATCCCGCGGCCAGGGTTCCCTTCATGCGTTCCCAGTGTTCGACCAAGGGCTCCATTATCTCGCGCACGTGGGGCTTCGCCTCCCACTCCCGCTCGGCATCTCGCAGCACGTTCGCCAGCATCCGCTCCCTGCGACGAAAGTAGGCGTAGAGTTCGGCCAAAGCCACCCTCAACCGCTGCTCGGGGTCGGAGATCTCCTCCCAAGACCCGGGGTCGGGAGGGGGATTCTCGGCCAGGCCGAGCGACGAGCAAGCCTTGCCCAAGGAGAGCTCGTCGGGGAAGTGGGCGTAGACGGTGGGCCTGCCCACCCCCGCCCTCTCGGCTATGGCGCTTATGGTGGTCTTCGAGGGCCCGAGGATCTCGTGCAGCTCGAGGGTCGCCCTGGTGATCCGCAGCCGGGTCTCCTCCTGGCGCTCGGCGCGCCTCTTCAGGTTGTACTTCCCGCGCTTCACGATCCAATTCTAAGCGAATCCGGACGGACGGCCCGCTTCCCCTTGACAACCCCTCACGCAGGGGGCATCATGTCCTCAATCATTTTACACTATCGTAAAGTGATTGCAGAGAGGCGAGGGAGAGGAGCGAAGGTCCATGTTCGAAGAAAGCAAATCCGCGCTCGGTCGGTCTTCGGGAGGAGGCGACGAAGGGGTGAGCGTCGAGGCGGTCCCAGCGAAGAACGTGCTCGAGTTCCCGCCCGAGGTCGGGCTGAAGTTCGTCATCACGAAGGCCGCCGCCGATACCGCCGGCGAGTTCATCGAGATAGAGGGCACCATGCGGGCCCACAGCGGTGGTCCGCCGATTCACGTCCATCCTCATCAGGAGGAGACCTACCGGGTGACGTCCGGCACGGCGGACGTGTTCCTGGACGGTCGCTGGCACCAGGTTCGCGCCGGCGAATCGCTCACCGTCCCCAAAGGAGCGCCGCACACCATCAAGAACGAGCACGACGAGGACGTCACGGCCATGAACTGGCACCGGCCCGCCGCGAGGTTCGAGGAATTTTCGAGGACCTTCCACCGCTTGGCGACATCCGGCAGGATAAAGAGCCTTCCCCCGAAGGATCCATCGTCGCTCGTCTACGCGGCGATGCTTTTCACCGAGTACGAGGACACCCAGGTCGTGGTCAAGCCGCCGACGTTCGTCCTGAGGTTGCTGGCCTTCGTGGGCAGGCGGTTGGGCTACAGACTCGACTGAGGCATCGGGCTTGCGGCCGTAGGGCCACGTACTGCGTAAGGATTGCTCCAACGCGCGGAAGTAACGCCGCACGAACGACAGCTTCACCATCGCCATATAATTGCTGCCCAGCTTCTCGAAGCGCGTGGCGATCCGCCGGTGCTCCTTGAGCCATCCCACCAGACGCTCGATCACATTGCGCCGTCGGTAGGTGGCCCCGCAGAAGCCGGGAGGACGCCCGCGCCGCCTGCGCCGCTTGCCCGCGGGGACGCGCTTTTCGGGGATCACACAGCGGATGCCGCGACGACGCAGGTATCTTCGGAAGCCGCCCGTATCGTAACCCCTATCCGCCACCACCAGCTTCGGGCGGGTGCGCGGTCTGCCGCCTCCCGCGCTGGTCCGTACCCTCACGCTTGCCAGCAGTTCCTGGCAGACGGTGCTCTCGTGCTGCTGCCCCGGAGTGAGGAGCGCTGCTAAGGGGTTGCCCAGACCGTCGCAAACCAGGTGCAGCTTCGTCGAGAAGCCGCCGCGGGAGCGGCCTAAGGCTTCACGGCCCCCTTTTTCGCCCCGGCCGCGGCCCGGGAGGCCCTAACGTTCGTGGAGTCGGCAAACCAGGTGCCGAGATCCATCAGCCCTTCCGCGTTCAGCCGGATCTGGAGCCGCTCCAAGATGCGGTCGAAGGAGCCATCTTTGGTCCATGTGCGGTACCAGTGGTACGCGCTTTGCCAGGGGCCGTAACGCTCCGGAAGGTCTCGCCAAGAAGCACCGCTGCACAATATCCACAAAACCGCGTTGAGCATCTGCCTAGGGTCACGCCGCTTACGGCCGGTGGCCTTCGGGCGAGGAAAAAGATCGCGAATGAGTTGCCATTGCCACTCGTAGAGTTCGTATCGTCCTACCATGGGAGCAGCGTAGCAGCAGAATTATTCTTTGTCGTTCTCAGACAGAGCCTAGGTGACTTGGCTCTGCCCCTCGGACCCGATAGGATACCGAAAGGTCGAGAGTTCAGCGAACCCAGGGAGCATTGATGGACGAAAAGCCAGACAGGGACGTCGAGAAGGTCTATTCCACCTCCGAGTTTGTAGCGAAGCTGCGCAGGCTGGCCGACGCTCTGGAGACAGGCGAGCGCTTCGAGATCCAGGTTGCCGGGCAGAGAGTCTACGTGCCCGCCCGAGCGGAGTTCAACCTCGAGCACGAGCGGGAGGAGGACGAAGAGGAGCTCGAGTTCCAGCTGAAGTGGACCAACCGGTGACCTCCTCCGCTTTCATGCTGAGTACTGCGCATTCTGGAGGGCCCTGCTAGAACTCTGGGTGCGGCCCTTCCTCTTCTTGCCCTTATTCACCCGAGTGCGTGGAAGGGGAGTTCTGCGAAGTTTACCGGTGGTCGGGGGTCCGCGTTCCGGTAAGATCGCCTCAGTAAGATAACCTCATCGACTTAGGGGAGGGGAACGATGCGAGAGCCCGTCTTCGACGAAGCGGTGCAACTGGGGATCGTCGTGCGCGATCTGGAGGCGACGGTACGGAGCTACGTGGACGACTACGGGATCGGCCCGTGGCAGTTCGCTCAGATCGACCTCGGTGACGCGAATAACTACCGCGAGTACGGTCAGCCCGTCGAGCGCTCCAACCGCACCGCCGTCGCCACGGTCGGCCAGGTGATGTGGGGGCTTATCGAGCCACTCGACGAGGAAGGCATCTATGCGCGTTTCCTTGCCGAGAAAGGTGAGGGCATACATCACGTCGCCGTGGCCACACCGAACCTCGATGAGACTGTTGCGCGGGCCGAGCGTGAGAACAACGTGATCCT
>DASTKM010000167.1:0-4431 GCA_035715885.1 Rubrobacter sp. | reverse complement strand
GGTCCGCTCCTATAACTGCCTCAAGCGTGAGGGGGTCGACACCATAGGCCAGCTCGCCACCATGACCGAGGAAGAGCTCATGAACATCCGTAACCTCGGCATGAAGAGCGTCGATGAGATCCGCTCCAAGCTCCTGGAGTATGGTTATTCCCTGGAGAGCGAGGGTAATGAGGCACGCTAAACGAGGCAGGAAGCTCGGCCGTGAGGCACAGCACCGCAACCTCATGCTCGGCACGATGGCGGGGCAGGTGATCACACACGGCCGCATAAAGACGACGGCCCCGAAGGCGAAGGAGCTTCGCGGCGTCGTGGACAAACTTATCAACACGGCCAAAAGGGACGACCTCGCCTCCAGGCGCCAGGCGGTCAAGGTCCTCAAGGACAAGACCGTCGTCCGCCGCCTCTTTGAGGATGTAGCCCCCGAGCTCGACGACCGTAACTCGGGCTACACTCGTATCCTGAAGCTGGGCCCCAGGCTCGGCGACGGCGCCGAGACCGTCTACCTGGAGCTGGTCAACTACACCACGGAGTAGCCCAACCCTTGGAGAACCCAGGCGAAGGGACCCGCCCCGGTGGGTCCTTCGCCGTGTCTTGCGAGAGAGTATCCTTCTCCTACCCAGGCTCCGGACGGCCAGCGCTCTCGGGGGTGAGTCTCGACCTTCGCCAGGGAGAATACGTCGGCGTGGTAGGCCCGAACGGCGGTGGCAAGTCCACCCTGGTCCGCCTCTTGAACGGCCTCCTGAAGCCCGATTCGGGCCGCGTGCTGGTGTCTGGCCGCGATCCTGCAACGGAACCTTTCGAGGTTCGCAAGCACCTCGGCGTCCTCTTCCAGAACCCGGAGAACGGCCTCGTCGCACCTTTCGTCGAGGACGATGTCGCTTTCGGCCTGGAGAACCTCGGCGTCCCCCGGGAGGAGATGCGCGAGAGGGTCGCCAGGGCTATACGAACCGTCGGCCTCGAAGGCTTCGAGCGCCGCGAGCCCCATACTCTTTCGGGCGGCGAGAAGCAACGCGTCGCCCTGGCCGGCCTCCTGGTCGCCGAACCCGAGATACTCGTCCTCGACGAACCCACCTCCATGCTCGACTCCGCGGGACGCATGGAGGTCCTGGAGTACCTCCATGCCCTGCAGTCCGAGAAGACCGTCCTGCACGTGACCCACCACCTCGAAGAGCTCACAGGCGCAGACCGTATCTACGTCCTGAACGGGGGAGAGCTCGTGGCTGACGAAACACCAGAACGATTCTTCTCCAACGCTGAACTCCTGCGGGAGAACAGGCTGGTCCTGCCCGTCGTACCGAGGCTCGCCCTCGGGCTCGGCTTTCCGCCGGCGAAGCTACGTACGCCCGAAGAGCTGGCCCAGGCCATACTGGCCAGAACACAGAGCGGGACGAGGCCCCTATGAAGCTAGAGCTCAGGGACGTCAGGCATGTCTACGCACGGGGCACCCCTTTCGAGGTCGAGGCGCTGGGAGGCGTGTCGCTCGTCGTGGAGCCAAACGAGGTGCTCGCGATCGTCGGTGGCACGGGCTCGGGCAAGAGCACGCTCGTACAGCACATGAATCTGCTCCTCGTTCCGACGAGTGGCGAGGTGCTCGTCGAGGGCGTGGACGCGACGACGCTCGAAAGGAGCGAGCTGCGACGCAGGGTCGGCCTCGTCTTCCAATTCCCCGAGTCGGCGCTCTTCGCCCCGACCGTCGAGGAGGATGTGTCATTCGCCCCGCGTCAGTTCGCTCTTGGCGAAGAGGAGGTCAGGGAGCGGGTGCTGGAGTCGCTGCGGGCGCTGGGGGCGGGGGAACTCGCGCCACGTTCACCGTTCGCCCTCTCTGGCGGCGAGAAGCGGCGGGTCGCCATCGCCGGGGTGCTCGCGATGAGACCAGAGGTCCTCGTCCTCGACGAGCCGACAGCCGGCCTGGATCCGGCCACCAGGGAGGACCTTCTAGCCCTGATCCTGGGCCTGCGCGAATCAGGAGTCTCCGTCGTCCTCGTCTCTCACGACCTGGACGAGGTCGCCGAAGTCGCCGACAGGGTGTGCGTGCTACATGAAGGTAGGGTAAGCGCTGTCGGGACTGCGGCCGAAGTGTTCTACGGAGATCCTACACAGGCCCCGGCGACCGTACGGGTGGCCTCCTTGCTAAGAGGGTCGAGACCGGAGATCGGCGACCCCGTGCGCTTCGGGGAGACGCTCGATGCGCTGAGGGCTCTGCAAGGGGCCTGAGGTGACGAGCCGGAGCCTCGGCCAGTTCTATCCCGTGTCCTCGCCCGTGCACGATCTCGACCCGAGGACCAAGCTCCTGGCCACGGCCGTGTTCGTCGTCGGGCTCTTCCTCATAGACTCGATGGTGGGGCTCCTCTCCGTCGCCGCGGCGCTCGCGGCGCTAGTGGGTCTGAGCCGCATTCCGGCGGGCACGTTCTTGCGGCTCTTGCGGCCCGTGTTGCTTATCGTCGCCCTGACGGTCTTGTTCCAGGTCTTTTTCTCGCGGGAGGGGGTCACGCTCTTCGAGTGGGGCTTCCTGGAGGTTCATTCCGGCGGGTTGAGGTTGGGTTTCTTCCTGGCTTTGCGGATACTCTTGCTTGTCTCATCGGCCGGGTTGCTTACGGCGACGACGGCCCCGGTGGCGCTCGCTGACGGGATCGAGGACCTCCTATCTCCCCTGAAGAGGGTGCGGTTCCCAGCGCACGAGGTCGCGATGATGATGACCATAGCGCTCCGTTTCATCCCCACGCTCGGGGAGGAGGCGGAGAAGATCACCAGGGCCCAGGCCGCCCGCGGCGCGGACTTCTCTCGCGGAGGGCCGCTTCGCAGGGCGCGCTCCTTCGTCCCTGTGCTCGTGCCGCTGACCGTCGGCGCTTTCCGCCGCGCCGACGAGCTCGCCGACGCGATGGAGAGCAGGGGCTACAGGGGCGGCGAAGGCCGCACCCGCTACCGCGAGCTGCGCTTCCGCGTGGGCGACGCGCTCGCACTGGCCGTCACCATGCTCGTCCTGCTGGTTGGGGTTCTGCTTTGAAACTCGCTGGGCTCGTCGAGTACGAAGGCACCGACTTCGCGGGATGGGCCGCCCAACCAGAACGACGGACGGTCGAGGGTGTACTCTCTGAGGCGCTCTCTACCGTTCTGCGCCAGCCGGTCAAGATGAGCGTCGCAGGCCGCACCGATGCAGGGGTGCACGCGAGCGGGCAGGTCGTCTCCTTCAGAGCGGAGACGGAGCTCAGGCCGGCCCTGATCTCTTACAAGACCACGGCGGTATTGCCCAAAGACGTGGCGCTCCGTCGTTGCGTCGTCGTTCCGGGCGATTTCGACGCCCGCAGGGACGCGAGGAGTCGGACGTACGAGTACAGGTTGGTGAACGACGAGATCAGGTCCCCCCTGCAGCGCTACCACGCAGGCTACGCGCCGCAGAGACTCGACCTGGATCTCCTCTCTGCAGCGGCAGAACTGGTGGAAGGGACCCACGACTTCAGGGCCTTCACTCCCCAGAAGAGCTACCACCTCCGCTTCGAACGAATCGTTACCAGCTCGCGCTGGACCAGGCACGACGACCTGCTAAGGTACCGCATAACCGCCGACTCGTTCCTGTACAGTATGGTCCGCGCCCTGGTCGGCACCATGCTGGAGGTTGCTGGCGGAAAGAGAGATCTGACGGAGTTCGACCGGCTGCTCTCGGGAGGAAAACGCAGCGAGGCAGGCCCCGTCGTAACCAGCCGCGGGCTCACGCTGGTCGGGGTGGGCTACGACGACCTGGATCTATGGAGGAGTGACCGATGAACACAGACGATACGAGAGAGCTTTTGCGGGAGATCGACGTCTACGTCGAGGACCTGTTCTCCCCATCGGACGAGGCCCTCGAAGCAGCCTTGCGGGACTCCCGGCGGGCCGGGCTGCCTGAGATAAACGTCTCGCCCAACGAAGGAAGGCTGCTGCAACTGCTCACCGAGATATCCGGGGCGCGGCGCATACTGGAGATAGGCACCCTTGGCGGCTACAGTGCCATCCACTTCGCCCGCGCCCTGCCTGACGAGGGAGCCCTGATCTCCCTGGAGATAGACGAGCATCACGCCGGAGTCGCCCGCAACAACATCGAAAGGGCCGGCCTCTCCGAAAAGGTCGAGATCCGGGTCGGCGACGCCCACGAACTCCTCGCCTCGCTCATCGAAGTCGTCGAAGGCCCCTTCGACGTAATCTTCATAGACGCTGACAAAGAGAGCTACCCTGACTACCTGGATGCGTCCCTACGCCTCGCACGACCAGGCTCTCTAATCCTCGGCGACAACACCATAAGGGGCGGCACCGTACTCGACCCCAAGGACTCAACGGCCCAGGCGACGCGCGAGTTCAACGAGCGGATAGCCAGAGACCCAAGGCTCTCCGGTATCGCGTTACCCCTGATCCGGGAGCGCATAGACGGCCTGACAATAGCACGGGTCCTGTAAGGAC
>DASTKM010000166.1:0-5189 GCA_035715885.1 Rubrobacter sp. | reverse complement strand
TTCGATCGTCGTCCGGTGCTACGAGTTCGACAGGATGCTGGCGTTCTGGCGGGAAGCGCTCCATTACGTACCAAGGGAGCCCGCGCAGGAGGGTTGGGTGGTCCTTCGCGATCCCGAGGGGAGAGGTCCCAACGTGTCTCTGGAGAGGTTTCCTGAACCTTTGGAGCGAATCGGGAAGACCAGCAGGGTGCACCTGGACCTCTACACGAACGACCAAGATGGCGAGGTGGAGAGGCTGGTCGGGATCGGGGCGAGGCGGTACCCGCAAGAATATAGCCTGGATGACGACTTTATCGTGCTGGAAGATCCCGACGGCAACCGCTTCTGCGTCGTTCAGGCTCCCGAGGGGGGTTAGACGATCACTATTCACCCGAGTGTGTGGAATAGGTATTCTCGGAAGTTGGCGTAGTCCGCTAGCGCCCTACTCCGTATACCCAGTACTCACCCCGGAAGCGTGCAACGAATACGGTGTGCTGAGAAAGACTCGCGCTCGATTGCAGCCTCGGGAATATCAGGTCAACCTCCACGCTACGCTCTAACAGACGCCCTGCGTAATGCGGTCGCTCGCGGCACGTGTCCCGAACTATCCCGGACCGCGGGCCGAACGGACCGGACCCACCCTTCATCCGATAGGCAGCTACAGCGTAGGCACCTTCGGTGGCTTTTACCTCACCGAAAACCGAGGGGACCTGATCCAGCGCGGCCTCGGTCGCACCTGCCAGCGCATTGGGAGGTAGCTCTTCAGGTTCGGCTTTAGGGCAACTTCCTAGGTCGATCCCGAGAGTCCTCGACGTGGTGGTCTGATGCGTTGGTTCGGAGTCGGGAGAAGATCCGCCCACGTCCTGCTGCCCGCAGCCGCTGGAGTAGAAGCCGACTCCTGCGGTAGCTATCACGCCAATGATCCAGACACGCACCATCTCGCGCCCATCCTACCTATTCAGCCTACTGCCTGGAAGGAGGATTCTCCGAAGTTCGCCGAAAAAGATCCCGAACTAGCTCATATAGAGGATACACTTCGCTGACTGAGGTGTGCGTAGAAGCTGCTTTGAAGGCTCATAGAACCTCGTTAGGCCCCCAAGGTCCTCGAGAGTCCTCTCCTCGGCTACAAACGCGTTCAAGACGGCTTTGGAGGGGCCCCGGTCGGTAAGGAGGCCGCGAAAGAAGAGAGCGATGTTCTCAATAAGCGTCGCAAAATACCGACCGCATCGCCCGCGCTATTGGTAATGCGGCCGTTTGCAGGGTTTTCTTGCGGTCGGTACCAAGCATCGTTTAGCGACTACCAGGAACCATTACCGACCGCTCTCGAAAGTACCGCCCGCTTATCGACCGCCTGGAAATGAGCCGTTTTGCAGGGCTTTCTCCTCCCCACTAGTTATTGTGGTCGGTGCGGTCGGTATTCTGGTCAGCTTTACTGATGGCCTATGATCACTCTACATGTATCCTTCTGCCGGAACGATGCCGATGCACCTGACAAGTGACTACATCCCACCCTTACAAGGACGCCGGGGGACGTCCCTCCCACTGCCGGGTTCGCATCTACCTTCCCGACGACGTTCTCGACGCTCCCGTGGTTGTCTGCTCGGAGCTACCTAACAACCCTGGCGGCTCGATCACCAACTCACCGGAGGTGATAGCTGCGGGGGTGATCCGAGCCAACGAGCTACCCACCCCGCTGGTATGGATCGAGCACTGGCCTGAAGAGAGCACGGACGTAGAGGAGACGTTTGAGGTGGTCGTCTTCTCTAGCTACGAGGTCGTAGAGAGGACGCCCTACCTCGGGCAGTCGCGGGCATGGATAGGAGACGCTACATGGAAGAGGCTAGACCGCGCTACCGTGGAGGTGTTGGTTGGAGGGAAGGTGTAGGAAAATGGCTACCCAGAGTAGTACGGCTGCTATGGTCCCAAGGAGTAGACGATGACCTCTATACTGATAGCAACCAGGGCGACGAAGATCAAAGCCCCAGCCACTGCCTTGTCACCGGTGTTGAGGTAGCCGCGGATGGCGAAGAGTATGGCTCCCAAGGCGAACAGCAGCACGCCTAGCAGCACGCTCCTCAGTACCACACCCACGAAGAAACCGGTCGCCAACAGCAAACCTGATCCCACGCTCAAGCCCGACTTTACCCACCGTGGGGCATGTCTGTCTTCAAACTCTCGCACAACGCTTATCTACCCATCATGGCCTCACTAGCAATCATTCCGCCGTAACTCCCTTCCTAAGGCGTGGCGGGATGATTTGCCGCGGTACGTGCCACTCTAATCCCGCCGTTAGGCTCTTGTAGAATACGATCCATGGCGGTGGATAAGCTATGAGTTCCTCGGCGATCTTCAGGCCGGCGATCAGAGAAGACTCTCGCAAGATCGCCGAGTTGTTCGCGATCGCCTCGGGGGGCGTGGCCGAGTACGTGTGGGGCACGCTGGCCCCGCAGTACCCGGGCCTGACGCCGCTCGAGATCGGTGCCAGGCGCTACGCCGGCGAAGAAAGCGCCTTCTCCTACAAGAACTGCACCGTCGCAGAACTCGGCGGGGAAGTGATCGGCATGCTGCATGCCTTCCTGATGGAAGAAGAGCCCGAGGCAACCGATGAGCCCATGGACCCCATCTTGGAGCCGTACGCCATGCTGGAGGTTCCCGGCAGCTACTACGTGAGCGCCATGGCCGTCTTCCCCGAGCACCGCGGCAAGGGCCTGGGGACGCGCATACTCGAGGTAGCAAAGGAGCGGGCTCGCCATAGTGGGCGCGGGCAGGTTAGCCTGCTAGTCTTCGAGTGCAACAAGGGGGCGGTCGAGCTCTACCGGCGCAACGGCTTCGAGGTAATCGATCGAGCCCCGGTTGTGCCGCACGAAGTCATCAGCTACACGGGCGAGGTTCTGTTGATGACGGCCGCCGCCGAATAACGTCGGGCGTCGCCGCCCAGCAGTAGCCCGCTCGGCGGTAGCCCAGTCGGTCACCCTCCTAATAGGCCACGGTTTTTTGCAGCGACTCCTCAAAGCTGAGGGGACAGCGAATACTACGAGCAGCAGTGGGGGTATTTGGAGAAACGTTAGGGCCGTGGACCTGCATCGCGCTTGCGCTCCCATGCTCCCACCCGCACATTACCTTTCGGTCCGAAGAGAGTGCCGCCCCGCCTTTAGAGAACCTCTGCATTTGATCGTCACGACCGTCACAGTCGTCACACACCGCTCATCTCTAGAGGGTTTTTGCGTAACGGTCCTTTACTGGGAAGCGCCATCTATCGTCACAGAGAAAAGCCCTTCTCTATGCGGTTCTCTGAGTGGTGTGACGATGATGACGCTCGTGACGGTGAGTTGCAAGGAGAATCTTGTGGCGGGTTCAAGCCCATCACAAGATTCTCCGAATGTAAAATAAGCTTAGGCTTCACCCTCTTCGCCGAAGTTGCGTCTCGCCTCGCGCATAACCTCGCGGGCGTCTTCGAGCGGCGCACCATTATTATCCGCGAGCTGCGGCAGCATCCGGGCGAGAAGAAGCATAGAAAGCGGAGAGGACTCGCCGCCGTCGCCGCGGACCAGAAGCGGACGCGGGGCGTGCTGCATTAGCCGCTCGCCGACCTCGACACGACGGAAGGCCAGCTCGTATTGGACCATCGCCCGGTTATCCCGGTGGGACTGTCCCAGGCGGCGCAGGGCGGTCGCCTCGTTCTCGGCCTCAGTGAGTGTGGCCCGTCCGCGGGTCTCTATCTCAAGTCGCACCCGCTGGGCTTCGGTCTCTTTCTCCTCTAGCATCCGGGCTACGTCCTGGCGAGCCTTGTTGCGGGCTTCCTTGACTTCTATCAGACGAGCGTCGCGCTCTTTCTTCGAACGTTCGATCTCCATCAAGAGCTGGTCTATGCGACGTTTGCGGGTCAGCTCCCACTCGCGTTCATAGGCGGCGAGCTCCTTCGCCAGGCGCTCGCGCGTAGCGAGGTGCTGCTGGTACTGATCCGGGAGCTGCACGTCCGGGATGTTCGCGCCGAGGATGCGGACGCCGTAGCGTTCGAGCTGGCGATTGAGGTAGTCTTGCATGTCCCCCACGTCGCCGCCGCGCAGATCGTAGGCCCGCTCGGTGCGGACCTGCCGGCTCCTTTGCCGGATCGCATCCTGCACCGCGCTGGAGAGAACGAGGTCGAAGTTGGAGGCCCCGATGGTGCGGACAAAGTCTATGGGTTCCTGGATGCGGAACTTGAGAAAGAACTCGATGGCCTTGAGCGGTACGTTCTCCTGTGTTGGGCAGACGGCTACAGGAGCCAGATAGGGGATCTCGGTCGCCGTATCCACCACGTACTCGACCTTCTGCCACGGCCACCAGAGGTAGTGGCGACCGGGTGTGAGCGTGCCGGTAATCCTGCCGTAGCTCGAAAGGACGCCGGTCGTGCCCTGTTCGATCTCCACGATGGCGCTTCGCCAAAGCCAGAGAGCGCCTAGAGCCACGAAGAAGATCGTCGCCAGTATGGCAAGCGCCGTAAGTCTGCCGTTCCCGATAAAGATCGCTACGCCCAAAGTATAGACGGCCAGGCCGAGCAGGAATAGCCAGCCGTAGCGCCGCCGGTCCTTCGGGATAACTACCGGCACGATCGCGCCTTCCTCACCCCCGCGCAGGTAGCGTCGGACTCCAGACCAACCAGTTACAACCTCTTTTATCTTGGAGAACTCCGGTACGCTCGGCGCGGTCATTCCGTCTCCTCCTCGTTTTCTGCTCTTTCGCTATCGGCCCCGCCGTTGGCGCTCTGGAGACGCCGCTCCACACGTTCCTTCACCACTTTGTCGGTGACGGACTGCCGGATCTCCTCCAGCCGCTCCGCGTTTTCCTCCTCCGCGGGCTGTGGTGCTTGGGGTTCCTCTTCGGTCACGCCTTGCTCAGCGGAGACTACATCCTCGATCTCCTGTTCCCGTCCCCGAATGCGTTCCTGGATCTCCTCCACCCGCTCCCGGATTTTCTTCATGTCCTCCGATGTAAAGAGCGGCTCGCCGCCCGTACCGATCATCTGCCGGGCAATGGCGAGGAAGTCAATGGGCTGACCTCCGTTTTCCCCGAGCTGAACCACCTGCGGCAGCCGCTCTGCGACCGACTCCAGCTTGTCCAGAACGTTCTGCTGGAAGCGGTACTCCAAAATCTCCGGGGCCGCCGCGCCGCTGACCGCCCGAATGTCGAGCCCCTGGGCCTCCAGCAGCGCCGCGTTGGCGTTGGCCGTG
>DASTKM010000165.1:0-21807 GCA_035715885.1 Rubrobacter sp. | reverse complement strand
GGAGGCCCGCCATGAAGAACTACGGAGGCTCGCTGAGGATCACGGCGCCTACAAGGTCTCCGCGAAGGCCCTCCGCGAGGCCGAGGAGTCGTATCAGGTGGCGCGGGATGAAGCCGCCGGGCTGGCGGAGGATCTCGAGGACCTTTCGGGCGGTGAGGACCTGGAGCGGGCGGAGCGCGAGTTGCGTGAGGAGGAGGAGAAACTGCGGGAGCTCGCGGCGCATCACAGGGGAAGGGCCAACGCCGACGAGCGAGAAGCCAGGAACGTGGACAAGGCCAGGGAGGCCATCGACAGCGGCGCGGAGGAGCACTGTCCCACCTGCCACAGGGAGTTCGAGAGTGGGGAGCAGGCGGAGATCTCCGACACCCTGAAGAGGCAGGCGGCCGCGATCCGCCGTCGCGCCTCCCGCGAGACCGAAGAGGCCGAAAAGCTCGCTGCCTCAGCAGATAAGACCGCCGAGAAGCGGAAAAAGGTTTCCTCGAACCTAAACCGCTGGCGCGAGTTGCGCGAGATGAGAGTCCGCGCCGATGACCGGGTCGCCGCCCGCCTCGAAGTGCTCGGGAAAGCCAGATCCGGCCTGGAGGAGATCGAGTCCCGCATCACAGGCACGGAAGCCCCCGGCGACGCCGACCTCGAGGCGTCCCGCGCCCGCTGTGACCGTCTTAGGGAGTTGCGTGACGCCCGCCCGCAGGTAAAGAGCCTCGCTACCGAGCACTCCAGACTCGCACAGCGCGTCGAGGAGCTTGTCGAGGAGCTCGAAGGTCTCTCCGGGGTCTCCTACGACGCCGAAGCTCACAAGGCGAAGCGGGAGGAGAAAGACCGGCTGGAGCGGGCACTCGGCCGGGTCGAGGAGTTGGAGCGGCGCCTCGCGAGGCGTCCTGAAGTCGAGAAAGCGTTGCAGGCAGCCTGCGAGCGGAGAGAGAAAGCGGAGGCTACGGCGGAAAAGTTGCGGCGTGAGATCTCCGCTCTGGACTTCGACGAGTCGGCCTACGAGGCTTCCGTGGAGCGCGTAACGGCGGCTGAGGAGCGGCTATCGACGTTGCAGGATGCGCGGGAGGGGCTCGGGAGTGAGTGGAAAGACGCAGATTATCGCATCGAGCGGACGAAGGCCGAGCTGCGGCGCTTCGACGATGACAGGAAGCTGGCCAACGAGAAGGCGGCTGCTGCCTCGCGCATGGACGAGATGGACGGACTGTTCACCGAGTTCTTCCGCACCCTGACGGCGAGGGCGCGTCCCATGCTCGAGGTCGAGGCGTCCGACCTGGTGCGAGAGCTCACAGACGGCCGCTACGAGCGGATGGAGTTTGACGACAATTACCGGGTGAAGCTCCTCGACCGCTTCGACGACTCCTATTCTATCGAGCGCTTCTCGGGCGGCGAGTCCGACGTCGCCAGCCTCTCCGCGAGGGTGGCGCTCTCGAGGATCGTGGCCTCCCGCGGCGGCAATACATTGGGTTTCCTCGTCCTCGACGAGGTTTTCGGGAGTCTCGACGCCGGGCGACGCAACAACGTGCTACTCGCGCTCGAGCGTCTCAAGCGCTCGTTCGGCCAGATCTTCATAATCTCCCACGTCGCCGAAGTGCAGGAATCTGCCCTCGTCGACGAGGTCTGGATGCTAGAAGAAGACGAAGAAGGCAAGAGCACCGTCAGGCGCGTGAATACCCCCATGATGCCGGCGCCCGACGCCATCGCCTCCGGTGGTCCGTAACCTCACGCACCTTCGATGCTGACTCCCGGTCCCAGATCACCCACCAGAGTCTCGGCGGCTCCCCTGTCGAGGTCCTTGACCCGAAGGACCGATCCGCCCGATCCGGAGGCGACCTCGGCAAGAAAAGTAGCGAGCCGTACACGACGTTGGAAGGGACTGCTTACCATCCCACGCGACTGCAGGTGAAGTCGAGGTGCGATGGCCGTCTTGCGGCCCAGGCTCCGGTGGCGCACGATCAGCCGGTCCTCTTGGAACGCCCAACCGGCGTCCCGGTAACATAGCCACCCGTACGCGGCGGCGGGTGGTATCAGGAAGAGACCGAAGAGGCCCAGAGCGGACTGGAAGACGAGGTAGGAGACCAGCGCGGCGGCGAAGGCGAAGATCAGGTACAGGAACGTGGACCTGAATACGTAGCGCCGGAGGGAACGGCGCGGGAGCGGCTCTATGGCTGGAGCGCCGGCGAACTCGGGGGCCGCACCAGCCAGGAGTTCCTCCACCTCCTTGCGGGGCAAGAGAGGAAAGAGCGTGGTCGAGACACCCGCGTCCTCGCCGTAACCGGCGCTCTCCACACGCAGGGAAGCGAGGCCGAAAGGCTGGCGCAGGAGAGCTTCCGAGATACGAACGGCCTGTATGCGGGAGAGCGGTATGGTCGCCTCGCGGCGCTCCAGAAGACCGCGCTTGATGTACAGGAAGTCCCCCTCGCGGGAGAGCGTGAAACCAGAGTAGGCGAGGACGGTTCCGGCTATCGCAAGTAGCCAGGCCAGTAGAAGGCCCGCGGGCACCAGGATCAGTACCACCATGAGCCAGTTCGGCGCGAGGGTCTCGACGAGGCGCCGGACGAAATCCTCCGGGAAAAAATTGTCCAGGAATTGAAACCCGATGGCGAGCACCGAGAATGCGACCCCGATCTGGCCGCTCGTGGCCCCGGCGAGCAGCAAGTCGCGCGTCGAGATCCGCCGGAGGATCGTTGGGCCTGTAGTCTCCTCAGAACTCTCCCTCCTGGAACCTTCGATCTCACGCCGCAGCGTCTGTGCCGCATCCCGGTCCAGCGCAGCGAGGGAGGCGTCAGGCTCACTCGCGCCTCCGCCCGCCGTCTCGATCCGTACCTCGACGACGCCGAAGGCGCGCGGGATGATCCCCTGCACGATATCCACCGACTGTACGTGCTCCAGCGGTATCGTCCGTTCGTTCTTCTGGAAGACGCCCTGGCGCAACCGGAAGGAGTTGCCTGTGACCGTGTAGGTCGTCGCCTGCCAGGAGAGAAAGCCCCAGAGCGCCGCCAGCGCCGCCACGACGAGGAGGCCGAGCAGGAAGAGTGTCACCGTCCACAGGCTGAACCCCTGGCTCACGAGGAGGACTACGCCGGGAAAGACGAGCCCGCTGACCCAGCGCCGAAGCGTCCTTATGGCTCCGACGAGCATGGCCACGGGGTGGAGACGCTTCTCAGAGCTCATCCTGCTCCCTGGTCAGTTCGGCGATGCGGTCCCGCGCTCTTTCGGCGGCGGGGGTCGAGAGCTCGGGGATCTGGTTCGGCCCGGCCGCGGTGTAAAAGATCACGGTCGAGAGCCCGAACCGGCGCTGAAGTGGTCCCTGCCTGGTGTCCACGTGCTGGATGCGGGCCAGCGGCACGAGCGTGCGGCTGATCCAGAAGATCCCGCGCTGCAGGTCCACCTCGTCGGGTCGAATCTCGTAACGCCACCTCCTCCACCGCAAGCCAGGCACCACCCCGACGACCACTCCGGCCAACGCGAGTACCGCGAGCACTGGCAGAACCACGAAGAAGAGGGACACGCCACCGGAGCGCGACAACGCCCAGCCAGCGAAACCTGCTCCAACCAGGAGCGGCAGCATGTTGAGGATGCCCGTGATCCTCCACACAGTGATCGCCCGCGGATCGAGCCTCTCTGCGGGTTCGCCCTTCACGGGTCAGGCCATGTGAACGGCGGGTCGCCCGCGCAGGTCCTTCGCGGCGAGCTGGCCGCAGGCGGCATCTATGTCCTGGCCCCGGCTGGGACGAAGCGTCGCCGAGAGGCCAAGCTCTCTGGCATGCCCGAGGAACCTCTTGGCCTCCGCTTTGGAAGTGGCCGAAAAGCCCGTATCCGTCCAGTTGAAGCGGAGCAGGTTCAGGTGGTAGAGCGGGTGGTCGAGAAGTTCCGCCAGAGCCTCGACGTGGCGCGACTGGTCGTTGACACCGGCCAGCAACGTGTACTCGAAGAAGAGCTTGCGGCGCGTCCGCGCTACGAAGTAACGGGCGGCCTCCATCAGCTCGGTGATGGTATGGAGGGCTGCCACCGGCATGATCTGGCGCCGCTCGTCTTCGAAGGGGGTGTGGAGTGAGATCGCCAGGTGAAACTGCTCGGGCTCGTCTGCGAAGCGCCGGACCTTCTCTACCAACCCACTGGTCGAGACCGCGATGTGCCTCGCCGCCAACCCGAAGCCGTCGGGGTCGTTCAAAACTCTCAGCGCCCCGAGCGTCGCGTCGTAGTTGAGCATCGGCTCGCCCATACCCATGACCACCACGTTGGATACCCGCTCCGGTGCGATGTCTCGGGCGCAGACGAAGACCTGCTCGGCGATCTCCCGCGCTGTAAGGTTCCTCTTGATCCCAAGCAGCCCCGTCGCGCAGAACGTGCAGCCCATCGGGCAGCCCACCTGTGTAGAGATGCATACCGTGCGCCGAGCCTTCTCGGGGATCATGACCGTCTCTATGGCGTGGCCGTCGCGGGTGTGGAACAGATACTTTCTCGTACCGTCGGTAGCCTGGGTGACGCGCTCCAGTGCCAGGGCAGCCGCCGGAGCCACTTCAGAGAGCGCCGCCTGCAATTCCCGGGGCAGGTTCGTGGCCTCTCTCCAGTCGCGCACGAGCGCACCGGTGAGGGCTTTGTAGATCTGGCGGATGCGGTAGGACGGCTCGTTCCTCTCATCGAGGACTGCCCGCACATCGGGTAAGAATTCCGCCGCATTCATGCTGGAGAGATTATACCGGCGCCCGCCCATACACAAAATCGCCAGGGCAGTCGCGAACGCGATTTCCCCTACTGGACCTCTTCGTAACGCTATTGCCAGGATGCCGTCTCACCGGGTAAACACGGGTCGGCGAGCTCGGGCATGGGCGGCCAAGGGCAGTAAAAGGCTTGCACCGGAGGTAGAATCTGTCAATGGAGCTCGCCGGCCTCAACGTTCTGGACGTGTTTATCGCGCTCTTCGTGGTCGTCGTGATACTACGCGGCGCGAGGACGGGCTTTCTCGCAGGCGTCTTCTCGCTGGTTGGCGTAGTCGTCGGCGTCTCCGCGGGGTCAAGGATCGCCTCCTCCCTCATGGCCGAGAACGGGACCCCCATCTACGGCGCTGGTATAACCCTGGGGAGCATCCTCGCCTTCGCCGTGCTCGGGGAGGTCGTCGCCAGGACGATAGGAGGTTCGATCAGGAACCGTCTCTCCAGCCCGACTTCCGAGACGCTGGACGGATTTGGGGGAGCGGTGCTAGGGTTTGCGCTCTCCCTCGTGCTGGTGTGGGCCGTCGGCGTCTTTGCCCTCCAGTCACCCCCCCTCGCGGGGCTTCACCCTGTGGTACGGGACTCCAGGATCCTGCAGTCCCTCGACGAACGAATGCCCTCCGATCTCCTCACGCGGGCCGTCGCCGATCTGGAGCCGCTGCCTCAGATACGAGGCCCTGAACCAGAGGTATCAGCCCCCGAAGGAAGCATCGTCGGAGATCCCGACGTGCGGGCGGCGAGTGCGCGCACGGTGCGAGTGGGAGGCATAGCCTGCGGCTACGGCGTGGAGGGTTCGGGCTGGGTCGCAGGCCGGAACCTGGTCGTCACGAACGCCCACGTTGTCGCAGGGGAGACGGCGACGCATGTACAGGCCGGGGGGACGGGACGGCGCCTGCCTGCAAAGGTCATCGTCTTCGATGAGAAGAACGACATAGCCGTCCTGCGCGTAAAAGGTCTCGGCCTGACGCCGCTGCGCCTCGCAGCACCCAGGCCCGGCGAAGCCGCTGCCGTGATCGGGTTCCCCGAGAACGGTCCGCTAGACATCGAACCTGCCCGCACGTGGAGGACGCAACGCGTCACCTCTAGCGACGCCTACGACCGTGGCCTGGTGGAGCGCGTCGTCACCAGTTTCCGCGTATACGTGAGACCTGGCAACTCGGGCGGCCCCGTCGTCAATGAGTACGGGCGGGTCGTCTCGACCATCTTCGCCAGCCGCACCGGCTCGAACAACTCAGGCTACGGGATCCCATCCCGAATAGTCCACCGTCACCTGCGGATGGCCGCTGACCGTACCACCCCCGTCAGCACCGAGGGATGTGCCAATTAGAGCAAGTCAGCCCGCTCCGGCTTCGCCGCCGTGCTGAGAGCGAAGCCCGAAGGGCGTAGCGGGCTGAAAGCTCCCGAAAGGAGCGTGCTGACTTGCTGACTGGCTGAAATGCTTTACGCCGTCTCTTCCTGGATAATCTTCTCCAGCGCGAGCTGACTCCTGTTGAGTTCGGCCTCGATCGTCGAGAGGCGGGAGAGGGAGCTCTCGCGCAGCCGGTCACGCTCGACCTCGCGGGCAACGGCTGAAGCCGCCTCCTCGATGGCCGTGACGGCGCTCACTAGTGTTAGCAAGTCTCGTTCGTCCATAGGACGGATATTACCTGAAGCCGTACCGCTAGTTGTTGCGCTTCGCGGTCGTGTAGGCGTCGATCATGGCCCAAAGGCCCACGATCTGGAGTAGGACCCAGCCGATCAGAACGGCTGTCAGCGCACCGTTTATGAGCTGGATGAGGATGTAGATCACACCTTTGCCAATCTGGCCGTTGTAGATCTGGCCGTGCCCCGCAACGATGAGGCTGAGAATGGCAGCCAGTCTTGACTGAACGTTCTATCAAGAGTATAGTCGTTGATTAAACGATCAATAAAGAGGTATTGTGACTGAGGAGTCGGACCGGCGGGCGCAGATCCTGGAGGCGGCTTTCGAGGAGTTCTCTGCGAAGGGCTTCAAGGGAGCGACGATCAAGAGCATTGCGCGGACGGCGAGTTTGCAATCTCCGGCGCTCATCTACTGGTACTTCCCTGACAAGGAGGCCCTTTTCAGGGAGGTTCTGGGGTCAAGGATCCCTGTTCTGCGTGCGGTAAGGGACCCTGCCAGGCTTCTTGACCTTCCACCGGAAGAGGTGTTGCCGAACATCGCCAGGAGGTACCTCTCGACGTTCGACGATCGCGCCACCCAGAGGATGGCGCGGCTGCTCGTTGGGGAAGCCATGAGGCGGCCCGAGGTCTCTGAGGTGTTCGGCAACGCGGTGATCAAGAGGGTGCTCGGGTTCCTGAAGAGCTACATGGCGCGCCAGGTCGAGCTGGGCAGGCTAAGGCCGCACGACGTGCGGGCGAGCGCCAGGGCGTTTATAGGAATGCTTCTCCCCCAGGCTGGGGGCAAGATGTTCTTCGCGGCCATAAGGGAAGACGGCCTCACCGACGAGGAGCACATAGAAGCAGTGGCCGGCATCTTCTTGCGGGGTCTCGAAGGGAAAGAGGACAAAGGGTGAATGCCATCGAGGTCTCCGGATTGACCAAGATGTACGGCCGGGTCGAAGCGTTGGGGGGCACGGACCTCTCGGTGAGACGGGGCGAGGTGTTCGGTTTGGTAGGGCCGAACGGGGCAGGAAAGACGACCCTGATCAAAGGTCTAGTCGGGGCGCTGCGGCCCTCCGGCGGCATCGCGCGGGTGATGAGGTTGAACCCGCTCGAGGAAAGGGCCGAGTTGAGGCAAAGGATTGGATACATGCCCCAGGGCGCGGCGCTTTACGAAGACCTCTCCGCCAGGGACAACGTCTGGTTCTTCGGCGCTGCACACCGGACGCCGGATCTCAAGAAGAAGGTAGATGAGGTCTTGCATTTTACCGACCTCTCAGGAAGGGCCTACGACCCTGTGCACACCTTCTCCGGCGGGATGAAGCGGCGGGTCTCGCTAGCCTGCGCCCTCGTCCACGGGCCAGAGGTGATCTTCCTCGACGAGCCCACGGCGGCCGTGGACCCGCAACTGAGGAGCCGGTTGTGGAAGACTTTCAGGGAGCTAGCCGGAGGCGGCACGACCCTGTTTATAAGCACGCACCTGATGGACGAGGCGATGCTCTGCGACCGCATCGCGATACTCCTCAAGGGCAGGATCATCGCCACCGACACTCCGCGTAGCATACTCGAACGGGGCAGGACCAGGCTTACGGTAAAGCAAGACGGCAGAGAGGAAGAAGAAACCATCGGCGGGCATCCCGAGGATCTGGCCGCCGCGCTTCGCCCCTATGGTTTGCGACCTGACGTAAAGGCTGTCGACGTGAAGACGGACTCACTGGAGGCGGTCGTCCTGTCCCTGATCGAGAAACAGGAGGTTGGGTAATGCGCCGGACGTTGCTCGTCGCAGGGAGGGTGGTCAGGCAACTCTTCAGGAATCCAAGGTTCCTCGTGCTCTCCGTGGCGGCCCCGCTCGTGATCGTTTACCTCCTGAAGATCTTCTTCGACACTTTGCCAGAGACCTTCGACGTGGCGCGGTACGCCGTGCCGGTGGCGGCCTTCCTGGTCCACTTTTTGGCCTTCTTGCTCTGCGCAATCTCGCTCGTACAGGAGAGGACGATGGGCACGATGGAGAGAATGTTCGTAAACGGCTTCCGGCGCATGGAGATAATCGCCGGGTATGTTCTTGGCTTTCTGGGGCTCGCGACCTTCCAGGCCGTCGCCGGGCTGGCCGAGGCGATCTGGCTCTTCGAGCTGGACTACGACGAGGAGACGCTGGCGATGCTGTTCGTGGTCGTGTGGCTCCTGGCCATAGCCTCCGTGATGCTCGGCATCTTCATCTCCACGTTCGCCCGCCACGAAGGCCAGGTCTTCCCTTTTGTGCCGCTCATCATAGTCCCCTCCGTCTTCCTCTCGGGCCTGCTCGTAGACGTGGACGAGTTGCCGAACTGGGCCGACTGGCTCGGGCATGCATTCCCGCTCTTCTGGGCCAACGATGTGATCCAGGACGTTATCGAATCAGGCTGGACGTTCGAGGACGTGCAGGGGAGCCTCGCCGTACTCGTAGCCTACAGCGTGGCGCTTCTCCTGCTCGCCTCGCTCACACTGCGGGAGGTCGAGTAGGAATTGGGGAAATGTGTGGAGCAAGCGAACAATTCTAGATCCCAGATTCGACATTCCAAACTCGAAAAGGAGAAACAGATGAACGAGCAGGAGAACGGTTACCCTGGGCTAATACTACCCTTCACCGCGATAGACAGGGGTGCGCTGGCAGTGGCCGGCGGGAAGGCGGCGAACCTCGGCGATCTGGTCCGGGCTGGATTTCCGGTGCCGGCCGGATTCTGTGTTACCACAGCGGCCTACGATCTGGTGGCGGCAGATGCGGGGCTGGAGCCCACGCTCGCCGCGCTGGCTGGGACGCAGCCCGAGGACACGGCGCGTCTGGCTGGGCTCGCCAAGCAGGCGAGATCTTACCTCTCGGATGCAATCGTTCCCGACCTTCTCCGACAGGCCATCGCGGAGGCATACGAGGGATTGGGAGACGGTGCACCTGTCCCTGTTGCCGTTCGTTCCTCGGCCACGGCTGAGGATCTGCCCCAGGCGAGCTTCGCAGGCCAGCAGGACACGTATTTGAACGTAATCGGCGTCGAGTCCGTGCTCGACGCGGTGCGGCGCTGCTGGGCCTCGCTGTGGACGGACCGCGCCGTCAGCTACCGGGCTACGAACGGGATCGACCCGCACAGCGTGCGCCTCGCCGTCGCCGTGCAAAGGATGGTCGACGCGTCGGTAGCCGGCGTACTGTTTACCGCGAACCCGGTCACGGGGAAGCGCCGTCAGGCAGTCATAGACGCCAGCCCAGGCCTCGGCGAGGCTGTCGTCTCGGGGATGGTCAACCCAGACCACTTCGTCGCGAACACTGCGACCGTAGAGATAGTCGAGCGCCGCCTGGGAGACAAGCGTGTCGCCATCATGGCCGGCCCGGGTAGCGGCACCGAGCGGGTCGTACTCGATGCGGGCGAAGACAGCGCTTCCCTCTCGGACGGTCAGGTCCTGGCACTGGCGAAGCTGGGGGAGCGGGTCGAGGAGCATTATGGGATGCCGCAGGATACCGAGTGGGCGATCGACGATGACGGTGGGATCTGGCTTCTACAGGCACGTCCGATCACCACACTCTTCCCCCTACCGGAGAGAGCTACGAGGAGCGAAGAGGACCTACGCGTGTACTTCTCCTTCAGCGTCGCACAGGGCGTCTACCGCCCGCTGACCCCGATGGGCATCCAGGGGTTCCGCCTCATAACCTCGGCGCTGGCCATGCTTGCAGGCCGTGCACCGAGCAACCCCTACGAAGGCGCGGCCTTCTTCACCGAGTCCGCCGGACGCATCTTCGCGGACATAACGCCCGTGCTGCGCAGCAAGCAAGGACGCGCGCTCTTCAGGGGAGTGATGCGGAACATGGAAGCACGGACAGTCCCTATCGTCAGGCACCTGGCGGCAGACCCTCGCCTGTCCCCAGTACCGACACCCATTCGGCCCGTCCTCCACGCCGTCCTCTCGGTTTTCGTGCGAGGACGCATCCCGCTACGCTTCGTAGAAGCGCTCGCACGCCCGGAGAAGGCGAGGGCCCGAGCGGCGCGTGTCGAGGCGCGCTCCCGCGCGGCGGGCCACGTATCCCCTAAAGCTAGCGCCGCCGAGCGCCTCTCAGCCGCCGAGCGCCTGCTGCTCGGCGGTCCGCCGGACATGCTGCCCAACGTACCCCCGGTCTTCGCCGCCGGCCTCGCTGCCAACGTCCTCGCCGGAAAGCTACTAGGAGGTCTCGCCACCGACGACGAAAGGCGGGTGGCGATGCGCGCGCTCCCGCACAACCCGACGACGGAGATGGACCTGGCGCTCTGGGCGCTCGCCAAAGAGGCGCGTGCAGACCCGGACATCGCCAGAATGTTGGGTGAAACCCCGCCGGAGCGACTGGCAGAAGACTATCGTCGCGGCTCTCTGCCCCCGAAGCTGCAGACGAGTCTGGCAGATTTCCTACGCCTCTACGGGCATCGCGGGGTGGCGGAGATCGACCTCGGCCTGCCCCGCTGGTCGGAGGACCCGACGTACATCCTTGGCGTGTTGGCGAACTACCTGCGCCTGGACGACCCGCAAGCAGCCCCCGACGTACAGTTCGGACGGGCGACACGCGAGGCCGAAGAGATGGTCGGCGAGTTGACCCGCCGCGCGGCCAGAGAGGGACGTCTGCGCGGGGCGCTGGTTGGGTTTCTACTGGGACGCGCCAGAGCCCTATCAGGACTGCGGGAGATGCCCAAGTTCTGCATCGTTCTGCTCATGGCACGCGCCAGAGAGCTGCTGTGGACCGTCGGTGTAGAGCTGGCGGAGGCTGGGCACCTGCAGAGCGCCGGTGACATCTTCTTCCTCTCCGTGCCAGAGGCGTGGGCTGCCCTGGCAGGCGAAGACCTTCGTCCCTTAGTCCGCGACCGCCGCGCCGTCTACGAGCAGGAGTTAGGTCGCAGACACGTGCCGCGCCTCCTCCTCTCCGACGGTACCGAACCTACCGCAGGGACACACCATGCGACCGGGGCGGATGGTGTCCTGCGCGGCACGCCGGCCTCAGGCGGGGTGGTGACACAGAAAGCGCGTGTGATCCTGGACCCGGGTGAGGCCAGCCTGGAGCCCGGTGAGATCCTGGTAGCACCCTCGACAGACCCCGGTTGGACGCCCCTCTTCCTCACCGCAGGCGGCCTCGTGATGGAGATGGGCGGACCAATGTCACACGGCGCCATCGTGGCTCGCGAGTACGGCATCCCCGCCGTCGTCGGCGTGCCCGACGCCACAGGTCGCATCAGTACAGGGCAGCGGATCACCGTGGACGGATCTGCGGGCGAAGTCACCCCTGATTTGGAAGGCGCGGGGCCGGCCTGAGATAAGTCGCTGTATCAGCGGGTCAGCAAGTCAGACTCTTGTTCGCTGAGGGCCGAGAGGCGATGGCTCGTCTTGCTCTGGGCTCAAGCACAGCGCTTCATGGCGGTCACACCGCCGGCCAGCGCTTCGATCCGCCTGGAGGCGGGGCTGGTCAATCGTAGTGGACAGGTAGGGAGAAGCGCGGGTCATCGTGCAGGTCCCAGTACGCGTCGCGCAACTGCCGGGTCACAGGACCGGGCACCCCGTTACCCACGGCCTCGCCGTCCACGGTCGTAACCGGGATGACCCCGCCAGCGGTGCTCGATAGGAAGACCTCGTCCGCTTGCCCGAGCTCGCCGGCCGGGATGGGGCGGGCTTCGGGCTGCATGCCGTGTTCGGCGGCGAGCTCGATTATGGTCTTGCGGGTGATACCTTCCAGGACACCGCGGTCAGGGGTGGAGATAGTACCGTGTTCTACGGCGAAGACGTTGAAACCAGGTCCTTCGACGACGTTGTCCTCAGCGTCGACCAGGATCACCGTCTCCCCACCGCGCTCATAGGCTTCGAGGAGCCCGGTCTCGAGATCAAGCCAGTGGTAGTTCTTGACGGTCGGGTCCACCGACTCTGGCGCTATGCGGTGCTTACTTCCGATTACAGCGTGCAGCCCCCGCTCTTGCTTCTCCGGGTCTGCGATCCAGATGAAAGGCACGACGAAGGCGTAGAAGCGATTCTCGCAGTCGCGCGGGTCTCGTGAGCCTGGTCTGGGGATCCCACGGGTGCAGATGATCTCGGCGTAGGCATCGCGCAGTCCGCTCAGGCGCACGCACTCGATTAGGATGTCCCGGATCTCACTCCGGTCATACGGCGGACCCAGATGCAGGTGCTCCATCGAGCGCTCGAAACGGTCGAGGTGGTCCTCGAGGCGGAAGAAGCTCCCGCGCCAAACGTGGGCTACGTCATAGGTCGCGTCCGAACGCAAGAATCCCCAGTCGAGGATCGGGACGCGCGCCTCCCCGACGGGTAAGAAACGCCCATCGACGAAGGCCGCTCCGTCCGTGTAAGATCTGCTATCTTTCGCCGCTCTCGCGTCTTGCTCCATCTTCTCCAGATCCATTTCTTACCTCACTCTCTCCGCTCCTGGCCATCTTGCGACAACCACTGGTGGTTGTCCAGCGATGCAGAACTGATCTTTCGCTTTTGTACCCTCGGTGTGAACACTTTTATTTGCGGTGTATAGGGCTAAACGGTAAGCTACGTTGGCGCGGAGAAGGGCCGTTCTCTGCGCACGACGCAATTACAGACTTCTCGGCGTCCTGCGAAGCTAGGAGAACGGGGTATATGTACAAAGAGATCTACGTCCCGGTAGACAACTCGGACTACTCCAACCAGGCGTGCGTCATCGGCGTCGACGTGGCGCGGCAGTTCGGGGGCAGGGTCGCTGGGTGCCACGCCTACGCCGCCAAGATGCACGACGTCCGCTTTCGGCAGATGGAGAGCGGGCTCCCCGAGGAGTTCCGCGACGAGGACGAGATGAAGCGGCAGCGCAAGATCCACGACCAGCTCATCACCAAAGGCCTGGAGATAATCACCGACTCCTACATCGACGTGCTGGAGCCACTCTGCGAGAAGTACGATGTCGAGCTCGTGAGGCGCTCCCTCGAAGGCAAGAACTTCAAGGTCATCGTCGAGGACGTCAACCAGAACGACTTCGACCTCGTCGTCATGGGCGCTATGGGCATGGCCGCCGTCAAGGACACGGTACTCGGCACCGTCACCGAGCGCGTCGTAAGGCGCTTGGAGAAAGCCGACACCCTGATCGTCAAGGACCTAGATCGTAGTCCCTTCGAGCACATCGTCGTCGCCGTAGACGGCTCGGCCAAGTCGCTGGGCGGTTTGAAGCGTGCGATAGAGCTCGCACGAGAGTTCGGGGGGACGGTCGAGGCTATCTCCGTCTTCGACCCTTACTTCCACTACGCGATGTTCCATTCCATAGCCGGCGTGCTCTCGACCAAGGCCCAGAAGGTGTTCAGGTTCAAGGAGCAGGAGAAGCTGCACGAGGAGATCATCGACTCGGGACTGGCCAAGATCTACACGGCGCACCTGGAGATAGCCAGGAAGATAGCCGAGGACGAAGGCGTAGACCTGAAGACTACGCTCCTCGCCGGCAAGCCGTTCGAGCAAACGCTGAAGTACGTGAACGAGGTAAATCCGACGATGGTCGTTATGGGCCGCATCGGCTACCACTCGGACGACGAGATGGACATCGGCGGCAACACCGAGAACATGATGCGCTACCTGCCGACGAACGTCCTCATAACCAACTACGAATACCAGGCGCCTGACCTCTACACCGCGGAAGAGCACATGACGTGGACGAAGGAGGCGCTGGAGCGCCTGGACCGCATCCCAGGCTTCGTCGTCGGCATGGCGACCGGCGCCATCATCCGCTACGCCATCGAGAAGGGCTACACGGTCATAACAACGGGCGTCATCGACGAGGTCATAAAGAGCATCCTCCCCCCCGGCGCTATGGAGTCGATGCGCGCCATCGGAGATCAGATGCGCGCGGCCGAAGCGATGGGCGAAGACAAGCCCATAGACTCCCTCTTCAAAGACTTCGACGAGCGTACCGCCGACAAAGCCAATGGTCATAACAACGGCGCGAACGGTAGCGATTCTGCGGCGAAGCAGGAGATCTTCGAGGCTGGTCGCGGCGGCTTCGGCAAGAGCGAGGACCAGGGCGACATAGAGGGCGTCAGCGCGGAGGTTCAGGACGAGATCCGGCGCGCCGCCCAGGGCCAGGACCGCTTCGAATGCGACGTCTGCCGCTACGTGGCGAAGGGCAAGCCAGCCAAATGCCCTGTCTGCGGCTCGGGTCCGACCCACTTCCACGCTGTGGACGCCCACATAGCCACGACTGTAGAGGGCGAGAACCTGAACCTCTCCGAGGTCTACGATGGCCGCGAGTTGCACTGGACCGATGACGCCACGGCCCTGCTCGACTCACTCGAAGAGTGGCAGGAGAAGCGACGCGTCAAGGCGCGCGTCGAGAAGAGCGCGCTCAAGAAGGGCTACACCACGATCACGCGCGAATACGTCGAGCAGCAGTACCGTGAGGAGACTGGCCGCGAAGCCCCCGAGGTCAAGTCCGGCGGCTGCCCCGTCAGCCACGCCAAGCAACAGGTACAGGAGACCTCGGGCGCCAAGTGCCCCATCGACCACTCCGCCTTCCAGAAGGCCGGCGCCAGCGTACCCGAGGGCGGCTCCAGAGAATTTGTCTGGACACAGGACGCCATCGACCGCCTGGAGCGGGCGCCCAAGGGCTTTATGCGCAACATCTCCCGCAACATGACCGAGAAGCTCGCCCGCGAGCGCGGCACGACGCACATAGACCTCGCCCTCGTCGAGGACTCGCTCACAGGGGCGCGCACCACGATGGAAGACGTCATAACGGGCAAGGTCTCCATCGCAGACCTCGCGAAGGACACCGGCGAGAAAATAGCAACCGAGAATGGAGAAGCCCCGCACCCGCCGATGACCGTCACAATGGTCTGCACCACCTGCGGCGAGGAGTTGGAGGGCGTCCAGCCTCCTGAGGAGTGTCCCGTCTGCGGCGCTCCAGGAGAGGACTTCGAGCAGAGGTAGGCTACAGGTGTGGGGCTTCAGGAAACCTTAGAGCCTGGAAGGCAGGAAAAGCCCCACACCGGCAACATCTACCGCAAGCCAGGCGGGAGGAACCGGGCCTAGGCCTTCAACAGGGCGCGTGTGCTCATCCGTTTCGACGGCTACCGGGGACGCTACGTCTTCCACTGCCACAACCTCGAACACGAGGACATGATGGTGGGCAACTTCGAAGTCGTTTGAGAGGTCCGTCGGCCTCGCAGGATGGAAACCGTCACATAGTTCGCCAAGTGGGACCCGCCGGTATGCTAGAACAGACCAGCACACGAGACTTGCTCGCAGAGTACGCAGGAGCGGACATGGCCAGATCGCACAGAGTAACTTTCCAAAGGAGCGGCATCACCATAGACGTAGCCGAAGACGAGTACATCCTCGAAGAAGCCGAGGACGCCGGCCTCCACCTCCCCTACGACTGCCGCAGCGGCACATGCACGACGTGCATCCAGAAGTGCCTGGAAGGTGAGATCGACCAGGACATGGCCTTCGCTATAGGCGACGAGGAGCTGGAGCAAGGCCTGCGCCTCATCTGCATCGGGAGTCCGCTCTCCGACGTCGTGCTCGACGCCTGAACAATATCTGGAGCGCCCTGGTTTTCCCCTTCCATACGCCAGTTCCGTAGATCCGGTTTCAGGTGTTACCGTCCGAGCTCCCGCAGATTCTCCCACAAGATGTAGAGGCCGACGGCCAGGACCGCGAGGACGATGATCTGCCAGAAGTAGTGTTGGAGGAGGACAAGGGCGCCTACGATCGCCAATCCGATATTGGCACTGACTATGAACCTGGTGAGTCGCCTCCTGAAACCGGCCTCGATAAACGCGAACATGGCGATAGCGAAGACGAGCGCGGAGAGCAGGTGCTGTCTCTGAAAGGCGAAGATGACGATGAGCGCGAGCAGCACCACGGCCACGCTGATCGAAGCCCACAGCTGTGCCACCCTACCGGCGTGGGTCTCCGCCTCTGAGACGGGGCGCACTGGGTCAGCCAAGTGGGCGTGGACGGGTGAACGCTCGCCGTTTCTCAGGTGTTCGGCATGATCGCTCAGCGACTCGTGGAGGACTTCGTCTTCGGAGAGCTCCGCGCGCATCTCCTCTACTTCTTTGGAGAGCACTTCGATGTGCCGCGTCTGGGTCTCGTAGAGCTTGCTCAAGTGGGATCGGCCGCGCGTGGCTTCGGCGTCCATGCCGAGCGCTTTCAGCCGACTGCTCATCTCCTGTATCTCGGAGCGAAGGCGAGCGCGGCGTTCTTCGATCTCCGCCTGGCGCTTGATGATGACGTCCAGTTCCTCTGTTCGGGTCGGCACCTTGTCGAGCCCGGCCCAGCCCACAGGGTCGTACCACTCCCTGCTGATGGTCTTATCGCGGTCGTACATTGGCCCCGCCGGGGCGTCTTCGCCTTCGAAGGGATCGCGGGTGTAGAGGCCCCATAGCCCCCGATAACCCGCAACCCAGGAAGGAAGCGGATCGATCATAAGACGCGGAGGGTCCCACTCCATATCCTGACCAGGTCCGACCGACAGCCCGTCCCCGCGGCCATAGTCCACGAAGGGTATGGTGAACCTTTCGTAGGGCTTCTCTGCGGAGTACTCTTCGGCGTACTGGCGCAGCGTTATGTACCAGAACCGCCGCGCAACCCTCCTGGTGGCGGCGAACGCCCGCGGCAGGGGGAACGCGAGTTCGGTCAGGTACTCGCCAGCGGAGTAACGGCTTGCGTGCGAGCCGGCGCAGACGTATACAATGGGATGCTCCCCCACCTTCTCGAGCTCCGGGTCGTCCCACCGCCGCCTTAGATCGTCGCCGGTCTCCTCGTGCGCGGCGTAGGCCACCCACTCCGGGCGTACCTCGCCCGATTCCGAGAGATAGACGAACACCTTCTCCCAGTCGGCCTCATGGTCGTTGGCGCCGAAGAAGTTGCTCCTCCAATCATTGAACGCGTAGAAGAGCCAGTACTGCAAGACGATCCAGCCGTCCTGTCTGATCACTCGCCCGTGGTACCTGAAGCGTTCTTCTTTCTCCATGAGGCGGCCATACAAGACGCGCGCCCCCTCTACGTCTCCGCCGGGAACCCTGCCCCTGGCCAGCAACACCAAAGAGAAGAGCGCGTCGGCCAACCGCGAGATGTAACCCACCCGTGCCAGGCGGCCCCTGCCTGCGCGGAACTTCTCCCGAGGCCAATCAGGGTTCTTATATGAGCGCCTTGCCCGCAGGCGCGCCAAGAGACCTCGCCTCTCGTCCTCCTTGGAAGTGGGGATCTTGAGGTAGTGTACGGCGCCGCTACTGTCCTCCGGCTGCTGGGCGATTCTCTCCAGGGTGAGATCCCCGGCTGGCACCACGCAGACGGCGTCCTCACCAGGATGCCGGACCCAGAGGCTGCAGGCGTCGACGTAAGACTCGGCGTCCATCGGGTAGAACCACTCGCCCCTGGTGAACCGGATCACTGGTTCGAAGCGACGTAGCAAGGTCTCCGCGTCTCTCACCTCCGAGCTTGCGCTATTCGCCATGAGCTGTCTCCGATCTACCGCCCGCCGGGGTCATCCGCCTGGAGTGGACTACGGTCCGCACGCCCTGGGAGTTCAGGTACAAGATCATCAAGATGCAGTAGGCGATGATAGGGTAGGCGAACCATGGTCGCGGGTCGGTATAGAAGAACAGGCAGGCCATCATGATAAGGGCCTGCGCAACAGAGGCCAGCATCCATCCCCGGCGCCGAAGTAACACGAAACCGAGCCCGGCGAGAAGAAGCAGGATCGCGGGCGGGAGAAAGTAGATGAAGTACAGGATCGCCTGTTCGAGTGGCTTCAACAACGCCCCATCAATGGATTTAACCTGGATCTGGCCCTGCTTGTTGGTGAGCTCTATTACCCTGTCCCAGTCGATCCTGCTGAACAACCAGACGCCGATCCCCACCATCGCACCCACTTGAAGAATGAGTAGCACACCAAGCAACCGCGTCTGTCGGTACAATACTCGCCCTCCGGGTTCGGTTACGAGCCTCGATCAGGCCCTGGCGGGTAGGATAACCTCTTGCGTCCGGTCACGCACCCTCCTGTTGTGTCAGCATTTCGGCGCTATGCTTTCGCTCCTGGCCGAATGCGCGATCAGCTGTAGGTCGATAGCTCTGCAATCCGCTTTAGAGTCTGTACAGGCGCGTCGCGTTATCGCGTAGGATGCTCTCTCCAGCGGCTTCGGCCTCGGGGAGGCTGAGTTCTCCGTGCGCTACCATCTCTCCTAGCGCTTGGCCTATCGCACGCCGCCCGTCTATGGCGCTGATCCAGTGTAGTTCGGGCACCCCGATGCCATCTGAGCTGTACACTAGTTTGGAGGTCGGGGCGACGCCGAGCGCCTGCCGGGTAAAGGAGACCATCTCTCCGTAGCCGAGCGGGGGGATGCCGTAGGATAGGTCAAGGTAGACGTTCTCGTAGACGGCGGCCAGGTAGCCGCCCTGCCTGGTGTAGGGGTAGCATTCGTGTAACAGCACCACGGGCAAGCCACGATAGTCGGGCCGCTGGAGGACCGGCCGCAGGTAGAGCGGGTTGCCCAGTAGAAGGTCGGTGTCGGCGTCACCATAACCGACGTGGAACTGGACCGGGACTTCCTGCCGGGCCGCCTGCGCGAACGCGACGTGAAGCAGGGTGTCAAGGAGCGGTTTGTGGACGAGGCGCGCAGGACCTGCTCCGGTGACGCGCCTATATTCGTGGAACGATTCTTCGGCCTCCTCCCGCGGCCACTCCCGAATGTCCAGGCCTGTCCTGTAGGCGGCGATGCTCTTGAGCGCCACGTAGCTCCGGCTCCGCACGTCGTCCAGTTCGGCGGCGAGCGCCTCTTTCACGTCCTCCAGAGAATCCTTTTCAGCGAGCAGACTCTCCATCAGGATCTCGAGCCGCAGCATCGGCTCCGCGCGGCAGCCTCCGAGCTCTCCCAGCTCTGCTACCTGTAGCACTGTTTCGGGTGGCGGAAAGCCCGTGTCCAGGAGGAAGGTATCGACGTTCGCAGCACGCAACAACGCGCCTGTGAGTTCTCGTCCGTCCTTCTCGGTGCGGGCTGAGTAGACGGCCTCCTCTTCCGGCTCACAGCCGAGAAAGTAGGCCAGCATCCTGATGAGGCGCCGGTACAAGGCAGTGCTCGCTACGTGGTCCCGCGGCATACCAGGATCCGTGGACTCGGTGAAAGCCTGTCTCCAGCTCGCAATGTCCTCGAAGGCCTGGTCCCGCAGTAGGCCGTGGCAGTGGTTATCGACGACAGGGATCCGGGTGAGGTCTAGAGCTTCCATGGGCCGCCTCCGTTCATAGCACTACCGCCTGCCTTTGAGGCCCGAGAGTCTGTCCTCCTACACCTCTCCGAAGCGCCGGACCGCCTCCTTTCTTGCAGGCATGAGGTTGCAGGTTACAGATAATTTGCTGATGCCCGATGCCTGTAACCTGTCTTCTAGTAGAGCATCGCGGCCGTGGACGCTACTTCTTCCGGTGGAAGCTCCCTTGCTATCTTGGCCTGCGCCCGAGCCACGGCCACGTGGGTGCGCACGAGTGGTTCGCCCAGTGCCTCTTTGAGGGCATGATCTCCTTCCAGCGCGTCCAGGGCCTCGTCCGGGGATGCGGGGAGCGGCGGGATGCCCCTGGAGGCGCGCTCCTCATCGCTGAGCGTGGCCGGGTCCACCATCGTCGGCTCCCCAGGGTCGAGGCCGCGATCCATACCGTCCATCCCGGCGGCCAGCACAGCGGCCAGGGCCAGGTAGGGGTTCGACGTGACGTCGACAGGCTTGAGCTCGACGTTGGCGGTCGCGGACTCCCTGCCGGCCACAGGCGAGGCGAGCCGCACGGCTGCCTCCCTGTTATCCAGGCCGTAGGCGGCGTAAGCCGAGGCCCACATGCCAGGGGCCAGGCGCTGGTAGGAGTTGGGCGACGGTGCGCTGAACGCCATAACGGCGGGCAGATGCTCCAGTATCCCGGCAACGAAGCCCGAGCCACGGCCGCTCAAGGTTCCTGAGGGGTTGAAGAGCACAGGGGCGTTGTCTTCGTAGAGGCTCACGTGCAGGTGGTGGCCGTTGCCTGCTCCTTCCAGGTACGGCTTCGGGGCCATGGTGGTACCGAGCCCCATCCGGTGGGCTACGCCCCTTATGGCCTCCAGTACCATCACGCGCTTGTCCGCCGCAGCTAACGCTTCGTCCTCCCCAACGGAGAGCTCGAGGTTTCCCTGCCCCACCTCGGCGTGGCACTGCTCCGGCCGGATACCCATCTCCTCCAGCGTCTGTGCCAGCTCCGCGACGAACTCCGCCGCCGGGGTCAGCGCGTAGCTCCCCGCGTACGGCGTCCTGTCCAGCGGACCCTCGGCATCCCAGACGTAGAACTCGGCCTCGAAGGAGGCGAGCGTCCTGTAGCCCCTATCTGAGAGCCGTTCGAGCACCCGCTTGAGGGCGCTACGTGGGCAGCCCTCCCAGGGCGTGCTCGCGTCGGGCTCCGTCATGTCCACGGAGACCATCGCCTGCCCGCGGGCGAAGGGGAGGGCTGTAAGCGTCGATAGGTCAGGGACCAGCCGGCACTCTCCTACCGGGCTCAAGCCCGACTCCGGGTGCAGAGCACCGCTCGGATCGAGCGCCAGGACTCCTTTGGCGAGTCCCACCCCGGCCCTCGCCCTCCCGTCGAAGCCGTCCCTGTGAACGGCCTTCGCCTTGGGGATGCCAGCGTGGTCCACGAACACGAATCGTACCCACAGGGTATCTTCAGGCAACGGCCTGGCCACTTTCTCCTGCGCTTCGCGCTCGGCTTGCATCTCACCCTCCAACGTCTAGCTGAAGATCCCTCCCATAAGGGTGCTTACAATATAAATCATCTCGACCGGGGGCCGCTGGGCCCCCGGTCCTCTTTCCTGCCCTTAGTGTTCCGCCGTGGAGGGGGCGATGTTGCGGTTGAAGCGGAAGACGTTGTGTGGGTCGTAGCGGTCCTTGAGGGCGACGAGTCGTTCGAAGTCCTCTGGCGCGTAGGCCGCCTTTACCCTCTCGGCACTCGCGCCTTCGAGCTCCATAAAGTTGACGTAGGTGTCGCCGGTCTGGAAGGAGCGAGTCGCGTCGGCCACGCGGGCGAGGTAAGTTACGACCCCGTCCGCCATCTCCGGCGTGAAGGCCGGCCCGATCCCGTTCATGATGAACTTGGAGTCGCCCTTGCCCATGGTGCTCAAATGTTCGGCGGTGCGTGCCAGGGCGCCGCCGAGCTGCCTGAGCTCGAGCATGATCAGGGGCGAGCCAGAACCGGCGCCTGCTACCTCTACGAGTGTTTGGATAGCCTCGGGCGAGAGCTCACTCAGCATCTCGGAGTGCTGGCGGGCTCCCATCGGGTCGACCGGGTCCATGCTTATGGAGTCCATCGCCGCGTACGGCATCAGCCCGAAGGCGTCCATGATCGGCTCGCCGAGCTCCTCGCGCATGGGACGCACCAGTTCCTCGCCGTCACCAGGCGACTCCCCGCAGTAACAGCCACGCAGCGCTATTACAGACTTGCCGCGTAGCGGCTCGGGGAGCGCAGGCAGAGGAGGGACATTCA
>DASTKM010000164.1:0-2386 GCA_035715885.1 Rubrobacter sp. | reverse complement strand
GGCATGAGGGCACTGGTGAGCGTGCTCGACATCAACCCCAAGCGTCTCGCCTACCTCTCTGACATCTTCGAGGGACGGGCCGACCTCGTCATACCCAACCGCGCCAGGACCGCCGCCTACGTCAGGCAGGCCGACGTGGTCATAGGGGCCGTGCTGGTGCACGGGGCGAAAGCGCCCAAGCTCGTCACGCGTGAGATGGTCGCGAGCATGCGCCCAGGGAGCGTGGTCGCCGACGTCGCCATCGACCAGGGTGGGTGTATAGAGACGGCGAGGCCGACGACGCACTCAGATCCCACGTACGTCGAGGAGGGCGTCGTGCACTACTGCGTCGCCAACATACCGGGGGCTGTGGCGAGGACCTCGACGCTGGCCCTGACCAGCGCAACGTTGCCATATTTGATCAGGATAGCGGACAAAGGTATCGAGGGTGCGGCTGCCGAAGATGAGGCCCTGGCCAAAGGACTCTCTACGCTAGGGGGAGATCTCGTCTCCGAGCCGGTAGCCGAGGCCCACGACCTCTCGTACACCGACGCAGGGAAGATCCTTGGGTAGGGGAGTCTACCAGCGCGGCTGGACTTGATCCATTTCTCTCGCGAAGAGCTGGCAGCCCGTCGTAGGGCCGCCGCAGGAGAGTTGGCGAGCCGCGGCCTCGACGGGCTGCTCATGTTCCGCCAGGAGTCCATGTACTACCTGACGGGGTATGACACGTTCGGCTACGTCTTCTTCCAGTGCCTCTACATGGGCGACGATGGCGAGACCTTCACCCTCCTGACCCGCACCCCGGACGTGCGCCAGGCCGGGCATACGTCGGTGGTCGAGGATATCAGGGTCTGGTATGACGCAGAAGGCGCGGATCCCGCCGGGGACCTGAGGGAGATCCTAGAAAAGCACGGCTGCAGGGGAAAGCGACTGGGAATAGAGACCGACGCCTACGGCCTCACGGGCCACAACCTGAAGCGCGTGGAGACAGCGCTCGATGGGTTTTGCGAACTGGTGGAGGCCTCCGATCTCGTGAGTAGGTTGCGGGTGATCAAGTCCCCCGCCGAGATCGCCTACGTGCGGGAAGCCGCGCGGCTCGCGGATCTCGGCCTGGACAGGGCCGTGGAGGTGGCGGCGCCTGGCGTCTTCGAGGGGGATGTCCTGGCGGCCTTGCAGGGCGCGATCTTCGAGGGAGGCGGGGACTTCCCTGCGAACGAGGTGATCATCGGCTCCGGGCCACGCGCCCTCCTGTTCCGCTCAGCCGCCGGCATGCGCCGCATGGACCCTGTCGACCAGTTGTCTCTGGAGTGGGCAGGCTCCTACAGGCACTATCACGCGGCCATGATGCGTACACTGGCCGTGGGCGAGGCTACAGGCTACCAGCGATATCTCTTCTCCGCCGTTCGCGAGGCGCTCGAGGAGATGACCGAGGCCCTGGCTCCAGGACGTCCGGTCGGCGATGTCGACGATGCCCATCGGCGCGTACTGGACGCCGCAGGGCTGGAAGAGCATCGTTTCGCCGCGTGCGGGTATTCTCTGGGCACGACTTTCAGCCCCAACTGGATGGACTGGCCGATGCTGTTCTCAGGGAACCCCGTGCTGGCCGAGCCGGGGATGGTCTTCTTCTTGCACTGCGTGGTGGCCGATTCAGGGCGCGGGGTCGCCATGAGCCTGGGCCGCACCTGCCTGGTGACCCCTTCAGGGAGAGAGGTTCTCTCCGCACGGCCTCTGAATCTGATCGTCGTCTGATCCAGACTTCCGATACGTTGGAAGAAATGGTGTTTAGCCTGTAAGCTGCGCGCAAGGCAACGACCTTAGGGAAGGGGAAACAACATGGCCGAAGCGGGTGCGGAAGGGCGAGAGCAGAGAGGGCAGCAGGGCCATCTGCAGCAGGGTCTGAAGAGGCGGCACATGACCATGATCTCCCTGGGCGGGATCATCGGGGCTGGGCTGTTCGTGGGGACGGGCCCGATCCTCAACCAGGCAGGTCCAGCGACCATCCTGACCTACCTCTTGACAGGGTGCATCCTGATCCTGATCATGCGGATGCTCGGCGAGATGGCAGTGGCGCAGCCGTCGGTCGGTTCCTTCTCGGACTACAGCCGGATGGCTCTGGGCAACTGGGCCGGATTCTCCATAGGGTGGCTCTACTGGTACTTCTGGGCCATCGTGGTCGGGTTCGAGGCCACCGTTGCGGCGAGCATCATCGGACAGTACATATCGGGGATACACCCCGCGCTGATATCCCTTATTCTGGTACTGGCGCTCACCGCCACCAACCTCTACTCCGTCGGCTCCTACGGCGAGTTCGAGTTCTGGTTCGCAGGGATAAAGGTAGCTGCGATCATCATCTTTATCGTCCTCGGGGCGCTGTTCGTGATCGGGTTGTGGCCAGGGGGAGGTGGGG
>DASTKM010000163.1:0-3994 GCA_035715885.1 Rubrobacter sp. | reverse complement strand
GTGACCCCACCGGGATTCGAACCCGGGTTTTCGCCGTGAGAGGGCGATGTCCTTGGCCTCTAGACGATGGGGCCTTGCCGACGGGCAGGGGAAGATTCTACCCGACGGTCTCCGCTTCGTCAAAAGGGTTCGAGGTCGCCCTCTAGACGGACAGCCTCTGCATCTTGCGGGCAGCGTCTCCCGCGCGGAGCAAGCTGCGGTCGCGCCCGAGGAGCTGCATGGTCTCGAACAGTCCGGCACTCACGGTGCGTCCAGTGACGGCGAATCGCAAGGGGTGTATCAGGTGGCGAGCGCCCTTCTCCCTTTCGGCGGCCAGGCCTCGCACTGCTTGCTCTATCGCCGTTTCCGTCCACTCGGGGAGTGCCGTGAGGCGTTCGACGAGCACGGGGAAGGTCTCGCGTACGAACTCCTTGCCGAACTGCTTCTCGAACTCGGTCTCGTCGTAGTCGAGCGAGCCGCCGTAGAAGTAACCCACAGAGTCGGGGATCTCGGTCGTCAGCGCGATGCGCTCTTTCAGGAGATGCATGATGTCCTCGAGGCGGGCCGGGTCCCGTTCGAGCTCCTCCTGCGTCGCCGCGCCGGACTCGACGAGCATGGGGGCGGCGAGAGTGGCGAGTTCTTCTGAGCTCTTGCGCCTCAGGTACACGGCGTTCACAGACCTTAGCTTCTGCTCGTCGAGGATCGCCGGGTTGCCGCTCACGCGGTCGATGCGGAAGCGCTCGGCAAGCTCTTCCGGGGTGAAGATCTCCTGGTCCGCGGCGTAGCCGGCCCCGAGGAGCGCGAGGTAGTTGAAGAGCGCTTCGGGCAGGTAGCCCCGCTCCGCGAAGTCCTCGACGCTCGCCGCGCCGTGGCGCTTGCTTAGTTTCTTCTTGTCTGGTCCGAGGACCTGGGGGACGTGGGCGAAGGCAGGGAGCGGGTTACCGAGGGCCTCGTGGATCAGGATCTGGCGCGGCGTGTTCGAGAGGTGGTCGTCGCCTCGGATGACGTGGCTTATCTCCATCTCGGCGTCGTCGAAGGCGGCGGCGAAGTTGTAGGTCGGGGTGTCGGAGGACTTCATCAGCACGAAGTCCTCCAGGTTGGCGTTCTCGAAGGTGACGGGACCCCGGATCATGTCCTGCACCACTGTCTGGCCCTCGCGAGGGGTCTTGAAGCGGACGGTGTATGGCTCGCCCGACTCTATCCTCTCTCTCGTTTCATCGGGGTCCATCTCACGGTACTCGCCGCCGGTGTAGATAGGCTGCCGTCCTTCGGCCCGCGCCCTTTCGCGAAGCCCGGCGAGCTCCTCAGGCGTTGCGAAGTCGTAGTAGGCTGCGCCCGAGTCGAGGAGCTTCTTTGCGGCCTCGCGGTAGAGGTCGAAGCGCTCGGTCTGGCGGTATGGGGGATGTGGGCCGCCGGCCCCTGGGCCCTCGTCCCAGTCGAGGCCGATCCAACGCATCGAGCGCCCGAGCTGCTCGACCGACTCCTCCGTGGAGCGCTCCAGATCCGTGTCCTCTATCCGCAGCACGAACGTGCCGCCGTTCTTGCGCGCGAAGAGCCAGTTGAAGAGCGCCGTGCGTACACCACCGACGTGCAGCCTGCCGGTCGGGCTCGGCGCGTACCTGACCCTGATCTTTGCGTGGTTCTCCATAATCTAAACCTAACACAGGTTGGTCTGGGCCGTGCGGCCGTTCTGCTCCCCGGTAATGCTTCCCTCAAGTGGTTCTGGCGCAGAACGCCGGGGTCATCCGGGCCGCGGCTAGATCTCCAGCCGCGCATCCTCGAGGTCGAGGTCCCGTTCGACGCGTCGTCTCACCTCGTCGCTGATGCGGCCTTCGCTCCTGAGCGGGAGGAACGCGGCACGCTCGGCACCCAGCAGTTCCCGCCCGAAACGCTGGTATGCCAGGGAGCATTCCTCGTAGTCGTCGCCCTCGGTTTGCTCGCTATGGCGGGCGACGAAGCGCCGGCGACGGTACTCGTAGAGATCGCGCATCCGGGAGAAGTTCTTTCTATCTTCGCTCCTCCGGCCGGTTGGCAGCCAATCCTGAAATCCGTGTGACCCCTTGCGGTCGCCGGCTATCTCAGCCGACTATCAGCACTTCGAGCGTACGCGGGCCGTGCACGCCCTCGACCCTGTCGAGCTCGATGTCCGAGGTCGCCGACGGACCTGAGATAAAGGTGATGGCCCTGCCTTCGCCCTTGACCGCCCTTTCCAGGCTGGCAAAGGCCTCTGGTACGAGGCCGACTATCTGCTGCTCGCGCACGACGCACAGGTGGTAGTCGGGGAGTAGCGTGAGCGCCCGGCGGCCCTGGGCCCTGCCGGCATCGAGCACGATGGTGCCCGTCTGGGCTATGCCGAGGGCGCAGCCCGTCAGCACGCCGTCGCTCTCGTCGAGCTCCTGGTTCGTGAGCCGGGAACGGGCCGCGTCGCGCATGATCTCTATGCCATCCGGGATCCACTCTCTCGGGAGGTAAGGGGGGATGACGAGGCGTCTCACGCCGCGCCGCTTCATGGCTTCTTCTATTGCCCCGGGGAGCTCGTCGTGGCCCACGCGACGGACGTCTGCCTCGTACTCTGCCGTGCGCTCGGCGAAGAGCGCGACGATCTCCTCGTGCTCCGCGCCCTCTTCCTTGCGGTATTCGCGTTCGACGGATACGTCTTCGTGACGCTCCGCCTCTGGCACGTCGCGGGTGGCGTGTCTTATACGCCACAGGATCGTCTCTTTCGCGGTCGCCACTAGAAGGCCCCCCTGTTCCTCTTCCACCACTCCCGGAAGGTCTGCTGTGGAATGGGCTTGAGGTCACGTACGGCGGTCCAACCGGCGAGCCTGCCTGGAAGGCGTCCGATAGAGCCTCCGCGGGCGAAGGGCCACTGGCCTACCCTCGCCATCCTCTGGGCCCTTTCGTAGAGCTGTGGGTCGGAGAAGACTCTGGCGAGAGTCTGCATCGCGACGTTCTCAGGGTCTAGCTTCGAGCGGGGGCCGCCCATGTACTGCCTGTGGCGGACGACCCTGCCGCGGAGGTGGACGAGGACCTCTGGGATGTTGATCTTGACCGGACAAACCTGATAGCAAGCCCCGCAAAGCGACGAGGCGTAGGGCAGCGAGTCTGGGCCAGGGTCGCCGATCCCGACGAGCTGGGGTGTCAGGATCGCGCCTATAGGGCCAGGGTAGACGGAGTTGTAGGCGTGGCCTCCGGTCCGCTCGTAGACGGGACAGACGTTGAGGCACGCCGAACAGCGGATGCAGTTCAGGGCCTGGCGTCCTATCTCGTCAGACAGCACGTCGGTACGCCCGTTGTCCATGAGGACCAGGTGGAACTCCCGCGGCCCGTCACCGGCTTCGCCCGAGACCCCGGTCCAGAACGAGGTGTAAGGGTTCATCCGCTCCGCTGTCGAGGAGCGGGGGAGGAGCTGCATAAATACTTCGAAGTCCCGCCAGGCCGGGATGACTTTCTCTATCCCCATGAGCGTAACGAGGACCGGCGGCAACGTTGTGCACATCCTGCCGTTGCCCTCGGACTCGACGACGCATACGGTCCCCGTATCAGCCACAGCGAAGTTCGCCCCCGAGATGCCGACCTTCGCAGCAAGGAACTTCTCGCGCAGATACAGACGGGCTGCCTCTGTCAGATCGGAAGGTCTGTCGGAGAGATTCTTTGCGCCAAGCTTCTCAATAAAGAGCTCCCTGATCTCCGCCCGGTTCTTGTGGATCGCCGGCACCAGGATGTGCGAGCTCGTCTCCCCTGCGAGCTGGATGATGAGCTCGGCGAGATCCGTCTCGAAGGCCCTGATACCTTCCCTCTCCAGATGCTCGTTGAGCTTTGTCTCGTCCGTCGCTATGGACTTGACCTTGACGACCTCTTCTGCGCCCTTCTCTTTGGCTATCCCTGCGATTATCTGGTTCGCCTCCTCGGCGTCGCGCGCCCAGTGGACCTCGCCTCCGGCGCGCGTCACGGACTCTTCGAGTTGCAGGAGGTACTCGTCGAGGTGGCGCACGACGCGTTCCTTGAGGGCGCG
>DASTKM010000162.1:0-4749 GCA_035715885.1 Rubrobacter sp. | reverse complement strand
TCGTCGATACGCAGCTTCAAGTGGTCTATGGCGGCAAAGCTGAAACGCAGGCCCTGTCCACCTACATCCTCATCCGAGTCTCGCCGCCAATGCTGAGTCTGGAGCGCCTTCCACAGCGAGACGGCCTGGCGGGTGGTGTCCCTGCGACGCATCCAGACGAACCGCCGCAGGTTGGGCAAGACGGAGGCGGGTACCTCGCAGGGCCGGACGTCGGGCGCAGTCGTCCGCCGTGCGAGTCGGACGAAGTCCCTGAAATATGCCCACATGATCTTGGTCCCAAGCACGTTGTTTTCGGTCGTGCCCTTGTGCAGCGCCCCTTCTGCCAGCCTCTCGAAGTCGGGCGGGCGCCAAAGCGGGTCCCTGCGCGCCGGATGCTCGGAGTACCTGCCACCGTACTCGCCCAGAACGTCCCTGAACTCAGGATCGTCGAGGAGCGCCCACACCTCAGGATCGTTGGAGCGCTGGAAGTAGTCTCGTGGTTGCCTGGGTTGCCCCGTCTCGAGCAAGACCTCGAAGTGCTCCTCAGGGTGGCCCGCTATCCCCGTGTCGTCGAGCGCCGCACAAAGCAACGTGCTCCCGCTACGCGGCGTCGCGCAGATCAAATACGACAGCACAGGATCGGCGAGCCCTGATCTAGTACCCATAAACCTTCTCCCGATTACCAGCTTAATGTCTACTAAAACTACTTTGTCTATTGCAATGGTAAAGAATACATGAAATCCTCACCGGATCAACACTCCTGGATGTCTGAGACGATCGCGTCTGTTGCCCGCGATCAGGCCCCAAGTGAAGCCCCGGCGCTTGACGCCGTGAGAGCAATCGTATACCATAATGTCTACTTATAAAGTAGGGAAACACAAGTAGAGTGGAGGCGGGACGATGAAGTGGGACCTGGATCTCTGGTACGAGCTTTGGGACAGGGCTGGCAGTCAGGGGTTGGATACCTGGTACGACCTGCGGGGTGAGGCGCGTGATGGTCCCGACACCGGACACGCGCCGGATGCCGGATCTGAAATCATCGAGGACGGGCGAGAGGGGACTTGACCGGTTTCTTGTACAGATCAGGAGCGAATGGCCGGGTACACGGTAAGGGTAGCGCGGCCCGCGGACGGCTCGGGCCCACGCTCGGGTCGGTCGTGTTGGCTTCGCTGCTCTTGTGTGAGGTGGCGGCTGCGATGGTGGGAGCCGAGGCGGTTTTCTTCTCGACCCTCGTGGCCGCCTGGCTGGTCCTACCGGCCGTTGTGGGACTCAGGAACGTCCTCGACGCCGGATGCATCTATATGCTCATCTCGCTCGCCATAGTAGTGGTAGTCAGCGTCGCGAGTCACTGCGCCGGTTTACGTCTGGCGTGAAAGAGGTGACCGCTGAGAGCTGATCGCTACCTGCTCTCGACCCGCTGACCATCCATAAGCACCTCGATCACTTCGGGGCGGGAGAACTCTGGGGGCGGGTACTCACCCCTGGAGAGCATCTCGCGGACTTTCGTCCCCGAGAGGAAGACGTGGGAGTCTGGGTCGTGTGGGCAGGTCTTCGATGAGCCCATACCCCCACACTCCGTGCAGAAGAACGCGTGTTCGAAGAAGAGGGGTGTGATCCCCAACTCCTCCGGGGCGAACTCCTCGAAGATGTGCTGGGCGTCGTAGGTGCCGTAGTAGCTGCCGACGCCGGCGTGGTCGCGGCCTACGATGAAGTGCGAGCAACCGTAGTTCTTGCGGCAAATGGCGTGGAAGATGGCCTCCCTCGGACCGGCGTAGCGCATCGCTGCAGGGAAGACCGTGAGCATCGTGCGGTCTTCGGGATAGTACCTGTCCAGGATCGTCTCGTAGGATCTCATCCGTACGTCGGCCGGTATGTCGTCAGATTTGGTCTCCCCGACGAGCGGGTTCAAGAGGAGCCCGTCCACCGTCTCCAGGGCGCTCTTCTGGATGTACTCGTGTGCCCGATGTACGGGGTTCCTGGTCTGGAAGCCGACGATCCGCTTCCACCCCTTCTCGGCGAAGGTGGCCCTGAGCTGCGATGGCGTGTAGTAGTAGCGGGGGAAACGCCCCTCGTCCGGCGGGCGCAGGAGCTCTACCTCGCCACCGAGCAGGACGTCGCCCTGCCTGTAGACCGCGGCGACGCCGGGATGGTCGGCGTCGGTCGTCCTGTATACCATACTGGCCTCGCGCTCCTTGTCGTAGCCGTAGAGCTCCCTGAGCAACATGGTGGCCACGGGTTCTCCGGTACCGTCGACCAGGGCTATCTCAGAGTTATCCGACAGCGCTCTGGCCTTCTCCTCGTCAACGGATAGGGTGACAGGCAGGCTCCAGGCGAGGCCGTCTTTCAGGCGCATGTCCTCCACCACGCCCTCGTACTCTTCGCGCAGCATGAACCCTTCGAGGGGGCTGAAGACCCCGGTCGAGATCATCTGCAGGTCGGATAGGGCCCGCGGGCTCAACGGCACCTTCGGTAGCTCCGCGGCCTCCATCGACCGCTCCCTGCGCTCCGCCTCGGGGACCACGCGGTCTATGAGTTCTCCGCCGTGCGGGGCTATCGCACTCTCTGTTCTCAGCAAGATCTTCTCCTTGTCGTCCGTACGTCCCGGGACGGACCGCCGCGCCACGGATGGGATGGCATGCGCCGCCAGCTCGTAGTAGTAGGGCAAACACTGCTCGTAGACGGCCTCGAGCTCCTCGGGCAACTCGGGGTCCAGGCGCTCGGCCGGCTCTATGCCTGTGCTGCTCTCGGCATCCTCATGCCATCCCTCCCAGCTGTCCCACTCGCTGACTTCCCCCGACTCCCAGGTGAGGGAGCCTGACCTGAAAGGCACCTCGAGATGCTCGCAGTAGGCGGCCAGCACACCAGCCGGGTTCTCTGAGAAGGTCATCGCGTCGACGACGGCAACGTCCTCCCCCGCGTCCGTCGCATAACGGAAGAGCCTGTACAAATCCTCGTAGCCTGTCTCCTCCAGCGTAAAGTCGGGCCACATCTTGTACAGCGACACCAATACGTACTTCGGGTCCCTCACGATAAACGTATTGACGAACCGCGAGGCGAACTCGGTGCTCAACACCTTCTTTGCGTGGTAGGCCATATCCTTGACGAAGACGCGCTGCTCGCGCGGCCTGAAGACGTCCTCGAGCACCCGCTCGTAACTGTACTCGGCCTTCGGCTCGGCATCCACAAAGCGGTCGCTCAGGCGATCCTCCCCATAGTAGTAAGAGGCCGAAAACGGCTCGTGCAGTACCTCGAAGTCGTCCCTCTCCACAAAGACCCGCTCGAACGCCGTAGATATCGAACGTGGTACAGCCCACAACGCAACAGGTTTGCTCTGTGTCACATGCGCCTCTCTCTCGTACTCATGAGGGTTAGCGTCCGGACTCTGCCGGTCCTTCCAAGCATGATGCCGGGATACGCCGTAACGTCATTAGAGCATACCGCGAGGACGATTAATCCCTTTGTCTATTAAAATTATGGACATCGGAAGACTGTAGACCAGCATCGTTTCCAGGTCAAGTCGCTGCGGCTGTTTTTTCCTCTGTTGGAAGCCAGGATTGCGACCGTTCGAATCTGGTGGCATGGGTCTAGCCATGGCTGCGGGCGGCTGAAGTCTGAGCACTGAAGCCTGTAGCTTAGGCCAATTCAAAAGTTCGGAAGGCGTCCCGCTGCGTCTTTCTGTGCGTAATCCTCGTACATCCTCTTCACCGTCTCGGGCTCGGCTTTGGCAAGGTCCCTTCTCTGGTCCACATCGTTTACGGCGTCGAAGAGGTGGACGTCGGTCATGTCGCTGCGGCAGAACATGACCCTGTGCTCGTCTCTGCAGCACACGTAGTTCTTGTAGCCCTGGGTGAAATGGTCCCTCGGCCGCAGGGGCTCCTTACCCTCCAGGATGGGCGCCAGGTCCTGACCGTCCATAGGCTTGGGTTGCTCCACTCCGAGGAAGCCAAGGATCGTGGGCGCGACGTCGTAGGTAGAAGCGTAGAAGTCGCTGCTCTTGCCAGCACCCTCGCCATGTGGGTTCCTCACCATGAGGACTATATCTGTCAGCTCGGGGTAGAGGGCGTAGGCGAGCTTACCCGTGTAGCCGTGCTCCCCGAGAAGGTGGCCGTGGTCGGAGACGACCACGAACAGGGTCTTCTCCATCAACCCGAGCTCGTGCGCCCTATCGATAAATCTCCCGAGCCAACGGTCCATCATGGTGACCTCGGCGGCGTAGAGCGCCCTCATCCTGAGGAGCTGGCGGTCGGTGAGGTAGTCGTCGCTGCCGTAGTTGTCGTCGAGGGGCTCCTTACCCCTGTAGCCCTCGTCGTAGAGGCTCACGTACTCCTCCGGCGGATCCCAGGGCTCGTGGGGGTCGAAGCAGTCCGCCACCAGGAAGAAAGGCTGGTTCTCCCCCGCGGCCACCTCGAGCGCGTCCATGGCGTCGAGGAACACCCTGGGGGCGAACCAGTCCTCCTCGCCCTCGCGGCCCCTGACGTTGGCCAGGTACTGGCGAGCTTTCTTGCCCTCCCCGAGGATGATGTAGTGGCGTCGCATCTCCTCCTCGGAGATAGTGGAGGGGTCTTTGTAGGCGTCCCTCTCCTGGCCCCGGATCATGTTGTAAGCCCCGATTCCCCGGCCGAAGTTCATGGGGAACTGTACATAGGTGTCGGTCACCAGGTAGGTGCCGAAGCCCTCTTTCGACAGTATCTCCGCCACCGTGGTCTGCCTGGAGGGGATCGGCTTCCACCCGAAGGAAGGCGGTCGGGTTGGCCAGGTCCTCATCCCTGT
>DASTKM010000161.1:0-3277 GCA_035715885.1 Rubrobacter sp. | reverse complement strand
GTGTGGCAGATCTATTCCAGGGTCCCGAACTCCCCGGCTGGCCGGAGAGCCCTGGACGTGGCATTCGTCCTGTCCCACAAAGCTATCTCTGAAGGGGGAAGCATGGGCAGGAAGTGGAGGCGGCTGGAACGCTCATCGCGTGTTCCTGGTGCGGTAGCAAAGGTAAACCATGCCGCTAGCGAAACGGTATTCGTCCAGCAGTTCGAGCTTCAGGCGGATGTCGTCGGGCAGGGACTGCTTGCCGCCTCCCACCACCATCGGTGCGACGAACAGGTGGCACTCGTCCACCAACCCGGCCTTGAACGCCTGGGCGGCGAGCTCGGGCCCGCCCACGATGAGGTCTCGTCCCGCCAGGGCCTTCATCTGCCGGATCGCTTCCGGGTTGAATTCCCGCTCGATCCGCGTCCTGGCGGTAGATACCGCCTCAAGCGTCTTGGAGTACACGATCTTGTCGGCGGCTTGCCAGATCTGGGCGAAGTCCCGCATCAGGGGCGACTGCTCGGCGAGAGTGGGGTCGGTTTCCCAGCCGACCATCGTTTCGTACATCCGGCGCCCGTACAGGTAAGTGCCGACCGACCGATCCAGGTCGTTGATAAAGGCATGCACCTCCTCGTCAGGGACGGCCCAGTCGAAATTGCCGTCCTCATCTGCTGCGTAGCCGTCGAGCGACGCGATCATCAAGTAGATCAGCTTAGCCATGGTGAACCTCTCTTTACGCTACCCGATTGCATGGTGCTAGGTTTGTAACTGAAAGACGGGTGACTTTCACCGCTAGCCCTTCGCCGTAGAGGGAGAGGTCTATGAAGCTCGGAAGAAAGGCGACCGGGATGTCGGCCAGGACGGATACGAACCTGGAAGACGCCGAGGCAATCAAAAGCCCTTTCACCTAGCTTCTCAATACGGTGCGTCGAGAGGCACGATCTGCCAGGGCTCTCCTTCTTGCCAGATCATCACTCGCCCGGCCATCGAATCGTCCTCGACAAACATCACGACGGCTTCGGCGATCTCTTCGGGCTGAAGCAGAACAGGAGGGACCAACCTTTCGCGCTCTTCGGGTATCATCTCGGCGCGACTTCGTCGGGAAGCCGGGGTGTCCACCCATCCCGGACAGATGCAGTTGACGCGAACTCCCATACTTTCCTCGAGGGTAGCGAGCGAGGCGGTCAGACGCACCACCCCGGCTTTGGCCGCGCCGTACTCGGGCTTGTCGTAGGGCTGGAAACCGATCCCACCCATGGATGAGATGTTCACGATCGCGCCGCCCCCGCCTCTTTGCATGACGCGAACACCGAAGTGTATGCTCAACATCACGCCGCGTAGGTTCAGGTCGATGGCGCGTCCCCACCGATCGGGCTCGCCCTCCGGAAAGTAGGGCTCCGTAACGCCGCCGGCGTTGTTGACCAGCACGTCCAGAGAACCGAAGTGCTCTTCGGCAAAGGTGACCATCCTCGACACATCGGTCTCGGAAGTGACGTCGACCAGGACGAGAGCCGCTTGTCCTCCTTCGGAGTGGATCTCACGAACTGCGCTTGCGCCAGCGTCTTCGTCCACATCCGCGACGACGACGGCTGCCCCCTCGTGGGCCAATCGCCGGGCGACCGCTCGACCTATCCCGGAACCCGCGCCGGTAACCACGGCGACTTTCTCTTCAATCTCCACTACGCCTTCGCTCCCTTAGCGTGACTCGTCGCCTCATCATGCCGGTGAATTCGCTTCCACTTCCTGGCGTGTTGCTTTGCTGCCGGGTGACTTGTCTTGGCGCGCATCTGGCACGTGTGTGAGCGTTCGCCTGGCAACCTCCATGAATGCTCCGAGTACAGGGGAGAGCCGAGTTCCGCAGCAGCCCGCGTGAAGCTCGAAGCACTCGCTACCGCCTGGAAGGTCTTCAGGTGCCGTAGTTCCACCTGTGTCTCCTCTCATCTCATTTCGAGATCGGTAGCATCTCATATTTTCGTTAGACGCGATGCATACGAGTGGCTAACATCAGCTCGCATGCCGTCTAAATAGGAGTCAGAGATGAAAACGGTCGTAGATCAGGACGTGGTTGTGGACGGGGTGCGAATCGCCTACCGCGATGGCGAAGGAGACGGACGACCGGTGGTGCTCGTCCACGGTACACCTTCGCATTCATACATCTGGCGTGAGGTTATTCCGCCTCTGGAGAGCGAGGGCTACCGGCTTCTCGCCTTCGACCTGCTAGGTTACGGCCGCTCGGAGAGGCCTTTGGAGAGAGACACCTCGGTTGCCGCGCAGGCACGGATACATGGAGTGGATGCTGGACTTTTGGGGCGTGGAGCAGGCAGACATCGTGGGACACGACATAGGTGGGGCAACAGCGATGATCTTCACCGTAAACAGGCCAGAACGGCTCGGTAAGCTCCTGCTGATCGATACCGTAAGCTACGATTCATGGCCTTCAGAAACATGGCAGAAGATAATCCGCGATCACCTCCACCAGTACCATCGCATGACCCTGGAGGAATTCCGGCAGATGATGGTCCGCCAACTTACGATGACCGTTTGCCGTAAGGAACGCATGAGCAAGGAAGTGCTCGAAGCATACCTCGCGCCCCTCGCTGGCGAGATAGGCAAAGCCTCTTTCTTCACCCACCAGGTAAACCACTACGATTCCCGCTACACCGAGGAGATCACTGAAGACCTCAAGTACCTTACGATGCCTGTGAAGATCCTCTGGGGCGCAGAGGACGAATGGCAACCCGTCTCCTACGCGAAGAGGCTTGCCACGGACATCCCTGGAGCCGATCTCGGCATTATCCAGGAAGCTGGCCATTTCCTCATGGAGGACGCTCCCGAGAAAGTGGTCACAGAGCTACGGGATTTCCTCTACAGATCATAAGCGCGCCCGGCAGGATTCGAACCTGCGACCGGCGGATTAGAAGTGCGGGGCGACGGGTTTCAGCATGTTCCTACATGTTGCAGAATCCGCTTAGTTAAGCCAAATTCTTTTGAGCGGTGTTGCTCACTGTTGCGGGTTGTAGCAACGGGTTAGTGTCAAACTAGTGTCAAATCTCACCCAGGTCTAGCATTGAAAATCCCCACGCTGGGGATACCAGGGCCAGCGCAGCATCGACGCTGCCGAATCGCTACCGCTTCCCTGAGCTTAGTGCTCCGTGAGCCTAAAGGATCTGTCCGGTGATACCAACGTCGTCGCAGGCGGGAAAGGCAACCGCGAGAGCGATGTACTCCGGACGCCCCAGCTTTCCAGCGGACGTAAGGGCACTGCCAAACTCCTGAGTGTACTCTGAGATATCGACGG
>DASTKM010000160.1:0-2715 GCA_035715885.1 Rubrobacter sp. | reverse complement strand
AAGGCGAGCGACGCCCTCGTCTCCCACATAGACCTCTTCCCGACCGTCTGTGATCTCGCCGGCGTCGAGAGGCCCGAGTGGCTACAGGGCGAGTCGCTCCTCCCGCTCGCGAACGGGGAGGCCGATGAGGTCAGGGACGCCATCTTCGCCGAGAAGACCTACCACGTGGCCTACGAACCCGAACGGTGCGTCCGCACCCACCGCTGGAAGTACATCCGACGCTTCGGCGACCGTACGAAGCCCGTCCTACCGAACACCGACGACGGACCGAGCAAGGAGTTACTGCTCTCATATGGATGGGGAGAGCGTGAGATCCCCCCCGAGCAACTCTACGACCTGGTCCTGGATCCCAACGAGGCGCACAACCTCGCCGGGGACCCTGCCCACTCGGTGACGCTGGAGGAATTGCGTGAAAAACTCAAGGCTTGGATGGTCGAGACGAAAGACCCGCTCCTCGAAGGAGATGTGCCTGCGCCAGAAGGCGCCGAACTCAACGACCCTGATGGGCTCTCCCCCAACGAGCCCACGATCGTCACGTGAGCAGGGCCGTGAGGGAAATGTAAACTACGGCTGGAGACAGTGGGAGCGTCGAAAGGAACGTATATGAACGAACAACGCGGATTCACGTTATGGTTCACCGGTCTATCCGGGTCTGGCAAGACGACCATCTCCGAGATCGTCGAGCACGAGCTGCGCGAGAGGGAGCGGCAAGTGGAGGTCCTCGACGGGGACATCGTAAGGACCAACCTGTCCAAAGGCCTTACCTTCTCCAGGGACGACCGCAACATAAACGTGCTCAGGATCGGCTTCGTGGCGAACTTGCTCACGCGCAACGGGGTAGGCGTGATCGTCAGCGCCATCTCACCGTACAAAGAGGCGAGGGACCAGGTGCGGCGCAGGATCGTAGACTTCGTCGAGGTCTTCGTCGATGCTCCTCTGGAGGTGTGCGCAGAGAGGGACGTCAAGGGCCTCTACAAGAAGGCTTTCGCCGGGGAGATAGAGCAGTTCACCGGCGTCTCCGACCCCTACGAGCCGCCAAACGCCCCCGACCTCGTCCTCAAGACCGATGAGGAGTCGCCGCAAGAGAGCGCCCGCAAGGTCATAGAGAAGCTCGAGTTCTTCGGGTACCTCTGGCCTCGAGAGGCGGAGGAGACGGAGTACAACTGGAGCTCTCGCTGATAGCGGCATTGGGAAGGACTGGTCCTTCCCAATGCCGCGCTGGTCAGCATTTCGGCACGCTCAGGCTTCGCCTTCGCTTGTCAGCACATCAGCTCTTTGGGCGTGCAGGAACGATTCTTGTGACTAGCGCTGTGAGAGGGTAGTTTCCGCGAGGAGGTGGGATCTTTGCGGAACAAGGTTGCAGTGGTGACCGGGGCCTCGAGCGGCATCGGGGCCACCGTGGCCAGGGCGCTGAACGCGGAGGGCGCACACGTGGCGCTCGCGGCGCGCCGGGAAGAAGCGCTTTTGGAGATCCAGGCTGATCTCGACAGCGGTGACGGCCGGAAGTGCATGGTCTTTCCGACCGATGTTACGGACCGCGAGGAGGTCCGTTCGCTCGTGGCGCGCGCCGAGGAGGAGCTTGGCCCCGTGGAGATCCTCGTCAACTGCGCCGGAGTCATGTACTACTCGCTGATGAAGAACCAACGCGCAGAGGAGTGGGAGCGTACCGTGGAGGTCAACTGCAAAGGGGCGCTCAACTGCGTAGGCGCGGTGTTGTCCGGAATGCTGGAGAGAGGGCGGGGGCACATCGTCACGATCTCTTCGGACGCTGGAAGGAAGGTCTTTCCCGGTCTTGCGGTCTACTCGGCGAGCAAGTTCTTCGTGGAGGCGCTCTCCCAGGGCCTGAGACTGGAGACCGCGGGCATGGGGGTGAAGGTGACGACCATCCAGCCAGGCAACGTGGCGACGGACCTCATCGAGATGAGCGGGGATGAGGAGGCGCTGGAGGAGTACGGACAGCCTGGCGAGAGCAGGGTGCTCGATCCTGAGGACGTGGCCGCGTCGGTGGTACACGCGCTGGTCCAGCCAGAGCACGTCGCTGTAAACGAGATTCTGGTCGAGCCCCGCGACGAGCCGATCTGAGGAACGCTCCTACGAAAGGACAGCGAGTTGAAGATCTTCCCCACGCATATCTTACTGGCCACCGACGGTTCTCCGCACGCGGATCTGGCGGCTGAGGTAGCGATAGATCTCGTCCAGAGCACAGGCTCGCGATTGCACGTCGTTGCGGTCGGGCGCACGTTTCCTGCCGCCGTCTACGACGAATATGCCGAGGCGCGGCGCGATGATCTCAGGAGGGAGGCCCAGGAGATACTAGACGAACAGGTCAGGAAGATCGAGGAGGCGGGCGGCACCGTCGCTGTCGCGCACCTGAAGATGGATGAACAAAGGGATGAGGCGATAGTACACCTTGCCGAGGACATCGACGCCGGCATGATAGTGATCGGCAGCCGGGGGTTCGGCGGGATGAAACGCGCCCTCATGGGTAACGTCGCCGACTCGGTTGTACGTCACGCCCACTGCCCGGTCCTGGTGGTGCGACCGACAGGGGGTGCCAGCCGGCCGTTCTAGCGCTGCCTACGGCAGCTTGTCAGCACGCCACCTTGCAGGCGGCTCCTCAGCATTTCAGCCAAGGTCGAGAAGCAAAGTGGCGAGGTCCTCGGGCCTGTAGACCATGGGCCAGTGACCTGTAGGTAGCTCGACGAGCCGCCAGGT